>CAMFCK010000070.1 GCA_945948775.1 uncultured Clostridia bacterium | reverse complement strand
TATAATTGCAGTTCTGCTTAATTTATGCACAGCTGTATCATTTGCTTCGGACGGAAATATTGTTTCAAATTCCGCCATGGACACATTAACCGGCTGGTCGTGTTCAAACGGCGGTTCAATGACATTGGATACTTCGGGGAACGGGAACGGCAGCAAGGGTTCTTCGATGCAGCTTATTTACAGCAGCGGCTCATATTTTGAGGCTATCACAAAGGTGACGATGGAACCGGGTAAAAAATATCTCATATCCTTCTATGCGAAGGCGAGTGGTGAAAATGCCAGGCTAATGCCCATCCGTATTCATGGCAACGGATGGAATTATATCCCCACCCAGACGCTTTCTACAAAGTGGGAGTATTATACAATCGAATGGACGCACCCTTATGAAAATCTGCAGGGAACTGCTGTTGACGGGACGGGACAACTGACGCTCAGATTATTGGATAAATCAACCGTCTGGATTGACGATGTAAAGATTGTGGATATAGCGTATGTCCCGGAGGAACCTGATGTTGTCAATCCGGATTATTATGAACCGTATGATTATGAGGCAGCTCCGGGCAGCCAGCAGATAGGTACCTTTGACGATATAAGCGGTCATTGGGCGGAGGATACGCTGCGTATTCTGAAAACTGACGGGTGTATAAGCGGTATGGGTGACGGAACATATCAGCCCGACAGAAATATCACAAGAGCGGAATTTCTGGCGCTGATAGTATCACAGCTGCAAATAGAGTCCGCCGAATATGATAACGGGTTTTCGGATGTGCAATCAGGCAGCTGGTACAGCGGAATTATACAAAATGCAAAAGAGCTTGGGTTGATCAGCCCGTTGCTTACAACCGACGGCAATTTCAGACCCGATGAGGATATTACGCGTGAGGACGCCTGTGTATTGGCACAAACATACGCGGAATACTGCGGGTATGAGGAAAAAAACAGCAATGCTGTATTTGAGGACGATGCTTTGATAAGCTCTTATGCAAAAGCTTCGGTCTATAAAGCATATAATTCGGGAATTATAAACGGCTATGAGGATAAAACCTTCTGCCCGAAAGCAACGCTTACACGCGCAGAAGCCGCACAGATACTCAATAATCTGGTTGAGTGCTCCGGCAGACTGGCTGTTTATGTGGACCCGGAGAACGGAAACGATAAAAACAGCGGCAGCAAGGCTGCACCTATCAAAACCTTTGAACGTGTACAGCGCATTGTACAGGACGAAAACGATGATATGCAGCACAATATTTATGTGCTGATAAAGGCAGGAGAGCACTTTATAAATGCGCCGATTGAGCTTGATGCAAAGGATTCCGGCACAAACGGATACAGCATTATTTATACTTCATACGGCGACGGTCAGGCGGTTTTATCCGGAGGCAGATATATTGGTACCGACTGGGTTGTTGACGATGCGGAAAAGGGCATATACAAAACCTTTGTCGGAACAGATATAAAAACGCGGCAGATGTTTGTAAACGGCGTCAGAATGACAAGAGCAAGAACGGTGGGCGGATTTCAGTCTGAGTCATCAAAAATCAACGAAGATGAGAGCGGATATATATCGGAGGATACATATTTTGCAAACTACCGCGATGTTTCGGATATGGAGCTTGTGTATTATCAGGAGTGGACAAACCCGAGATGCGGTGTTGAAAAGCTGATTAAGAATGACGACGGAACCATTACCTTAAGAATGGAAAATCCATGCTGGAGCTATCTTATGAACAAGGAGCATCTGAAGGTTTCAAATCCGAAATGGTTTGAAAACCAGTATGAATTTATTGATGAAGAAGGCGAATGGTATCTTGACCGCGATGGCTGGCTTTACTATAAGCCGTTCAGCTTTATCGATCTGGACAGCGCTGATGTTGTACTGCCGGTAACAGAGCGTCTCTTAAGCGTGACAGGAAGCAAAACAGAACGCGTTGAGAATATTGCGTTTGTGAACTTAGGATTTCAATATGCGACATGGATGCGGCCGAGCACCGGCAACGGCTACACCGATGCACAGGGCGGAAGAATCAGAGAAAACGGAGACAGAGTACCCGATTCGGCGGTGTGGATAAAATACACCAAAAATGTTTCGGTTGCGGACTGCACCTTCTCAAAGCTCGGTCTTACGGCACTTAATGTTACCGACTGGGTAGAGGATGTGAAAATAAAGGGCAATCATATCTATGATATTTCCGGCTGCGGAATGTATGTCGGAAATCACGGCGTAGACGATGGAGCAAGCGGCGAGGGCTATCTGAGCCGGAATATCGAGATAACAAATAATCTTGTGCATGATTACGGAGTGGACTACGGTTCATCCGATGGCATAGAGTGTATGACAATGTCATATGCAACAGTTGCGCATAATGAAATATATAATGCGCGCTATTCCGGACTTGTTATGGGCTACGGCTCGTCAGGCTCAAGATATGCAATTGATTTTACTCATAATTATGTACATGATGTGCTGAATGAGCAAATTTTTGACGGCGGCTCGATATATGTGACTACCCGTACTACCGGCACAGAGGAAAGATACAACAATATCGCATATAACTATCTTGCAAATCAGGGCAACTGGTCGGGAGTTATTTATCCGGATAACTATTCAAGCTATTGGGATATACATCATAATGTTGTTGACCAGACAAGAAAGCAGCTCTGGTACAAGGACGGCAACTGGAATGTGACAGAAGCAATATGGATGTTCTCAAACGGTCTGGAGAAAAACCTGTTACATGACAATTATTCGACCTCAAACAGATACAGAGTTACAAATTATGCCGCACCTCCGGAGCAGGTAATGGATATAGGCGAAAATTACTATTATCCGGATGCAGATTGGCCGGAAGAGGCACTTGATATCATAAACAACGCCGGTTTGGAGCCGGAATATGCACAGAGGTATCAGACGGGTATTGAGGTTGTTGATCTGACTGAAACATCTATCAGCTTGATGGACGCAGAAGAGATAAATATAAAGGATTATATTGTGGCATACGGCAGAAAAGATAAAAGAATGGACATTTCTCAGCTGGAATTTGCCTTTGCTACCGACAGACCGGATATTATTGAGGTTTCTGCCGACGGACGGATCAAAAGCATTGGCAAGGGCAAGGCAAATCTTACTGTTACAATTGTAAACAACGGTATTTGTTATACAAAGAATGCAGAGCTTTATGCAGGCGATGGCTTTGACAGAGTTGATTTTGAAAAGGACGAAATCATGCTTTACGAGGGCACGTCAATAACGCTTGCGCCTTCGGCTATTTCTTCGCTTGGTACAGTACTGGAAGTGGATTCTATATCCTATTCATGTGCAGATGAAGCTGTTGCGACGGTTGATGAAACAGGAATTATCACCGCGACCGGCGCAGGTGAAACAACATTAAAGGCTACAGTAGAGTATAGAGGCTCAAGCTATGACACCCGGATACCGGTTACGGTTAAAAAGATGGTTTCACCAAATGATGAATTTGATGTTAAAAACTATCTTGTGAAGAGTCTTGACAAGGAGGTTTCAAGCACTGACTTGTTGAAAGCGGGACTTGCAGGCGATACCGTCGAAAGTACAGAAAACGGTATAGCTTTCTCAACACCGGCAAATACAGTAGGCTCGGCAAATTCGTACTATAACGAATTGCTGCATGCAAAAATTCAGATCAATGCAGACAGCGGCTGGCCGTCAATATGCCTGCGTGTGAAAAACAGAGATGAAACCTATACGCTGAACACGCTGTACATGATAACCTTCGGTCAGGGCAATATAAATAATATACAGAAATTTGTTCTCGGTCAGCGGAAAATACTTACCGGCACCGGTGCAAGCTGCGATTTTGAATACGGCAAGCAATACGATCTGATGATAGGCGCAATTAACCATGAGGACTGCGTTGAAATAATCGTTTGCATAGACGGAGTGCCGTGTGTCAGGGCTTATGATTATGATGATGATCGTATTACAGAGGAGGGATATATGCAGATATATTGCCGTTCCGGAAATATAGTATTGTCAAAAACAGAGGAATGAGGTGAATTGAAATGAAACGCTATGCAAAGGTGTTTGCGCTGACTGTATGCTTTATGCTGATTGCCGCCGTCTGCCATGCCGAGTATGGAGCAAATGACATAATATTCGAAAGCTTTGACAGCGATTTGGGCGGCTTTACTGCCGACAGCGATTCTTCATGGTTTAATAAATTCTCCGCTGGGTTGGACAGTGATTCGGTAAGCGGCAAGGCAGTAAAGCTGACAAATGCCTACGAATATAAATCAATACACTACAGCGCAGTGCTGAATGCCAACATGACATACAAGATAAGCTTCTGGGTAAAGGGTGTTTCGGACTACAGCGGCAAGCAAATGTGTATTGTACTTAAAAAGGAAGGCAATCACACCAATTCATTAGGCGAAGCAATAGCTGATACTTGTACCTATCGTATGCCTAATTATGTTTATGCCGGAGCTGTAAACGGGAAAGCTGCCACGCTGACCGGTGAGTGGCAATATGTTGAGGCATATGTGAACTATGATGTGAGCGGAACTACCGATGAAACAGGAGTTACAGATGTGTATCCTGTCGTGTATACAACAGACGGCATAGGCGACAGCTATAAACTGACAAAAGCAAAGCGCATCACATATTCAATTGACGATTTCAAGATTGAGCCGATGGACATTATATACGGCGAATACACAGACAGCCTGTTCCGGACGAACAATAATGTGAAGCTGTCAGTAGGCAGTAAAAACGGCAATGACATATTTATTCTGTCATGCACAAACGGCACAAAGGGCGAAAACAACGGACAAAACGACTTTAATAAAAACGTTAACATAAAAGAGGGCGAAGCATACCGCCTTACATACCGCGCAAAAACATCGGGCGGAACAAACAGAATATATCCGATAATATCGCGCTACAGCTCCAAGATTTCCGGAACGCCTGCTATAACGTATCAGGGAGCGGGAGTAAATACCATAACCGATACATGGCGTGAATATTCACATACAATTGACGCGTATACGGAAACAGCAGAGGGTGTGGCATACCGTTTTCCTGAGATGATGCTGAGAGTTCAAAATCCAGGTACTGTGTATATCGATGATATTAAAATAGAGAAAATTCATACCGATGTGCATGATATAACCGTGAGCGGTGACTGCATAAAAGGAAAAACAGTAAATGTAAGCTTTTCTGCGGCAGACGGCATCAGCAAGTTCATATGGCGGATCGCCGAACCGGTCAGGTACTCCACAATAGGAACCGAAAACGAGATTACAGCGAAATCGTTTGATTTCACCTTGCCGGAGGCTTATGACGATATTATAATAGGAGTAAAGCCTGTATACGGCGATGGAAGCGATGGTGAAGAAATAAGAACGACTGTTGACGGAAATGATCAGGCATATACTGTGTCCGAAAAGAAGGACGCAGCAGAGGTTGGAGTGGAATTTCCCGACACTGTATGGAGTCC
>CAMFCK010000069.1 GCA_945948775.1 uncultured Clostridia bacterium | reverse complement strand
GAACCGGTGACATAATAGTCGGAAAGTATTTGACGCGTATTGATTTCAAAAGCCTTGTATTTTCCGTCACGGCTGTCATATTTAATGTCAAAGTTGGAGAAACCTGTATAATTGATCTCCTCAAGTAGCTTTTTGAATTTCGCATAAAGCTCCGGATTATCCTCGGTTATAATGACTGCATGATTGCCTATCCCATACGGCGTATGCTCCTCTAAAAGCACATGCCCGAGGCACATCATGCGAACGCTTGCGTTTTTGTCGGAATAGCTGGTTAAAACGCGCATATTGGTATCGTCGCCCGGAATAAATTCCTGCACGATCATGTGGTCGGTATATCCGGCGGCATAGGTCTTTTCAAGAGTGTCCGAAAGCTCCTTGGCACTTTCAAGCAGAAACACCTTTTTCTGAGCGTCAAACTTATGAGCATAATACATCACCTGATTTGCCGGCTTTAATATATACGGAGCGGGGAAGGGCGGCTCTGCATTCTTGTAGTTCTGTCCGGTAACAACATAGGTGTGCGGATAGTCGATGCCATGCTTTTCGCACAAAGCATAAAACCGCTCCTTATCCATCAAAGAATCGAGAAAGGCATAGTCTGCATACGGCACTATAATATTGTCTGCAAGCTCCTCGCGCGCAGTAGCAATTGCTTTTACATAGCTGTCGCCGCAGCCGATTGCCAGTATTTTTTTATCCTTATTCGCACCGGCAAGCTGATTTAATACAACGGTGATAACCTCCTTTGTATCGAGCTTGTCCACCTGTGTGAACTCCAGCAGCTTCGAACGGTAGCACGGCCCCTGCAGAGCCTTGCCGAAGCCGCGCGAGCGTACGCCGTATTCCTCATAGAATGCCCGTGCCACGCTGTAAACATTTATATCGTTTCCGAATAAAACAGGGATAAATTCCGCTTCTTTAAAAATCATAACTAACTCCATTCCGCCGCAAAAGCGGCATTCCGACTTTTATTTTCCGCACGCAAGATATGACTGCTTCATATAAAGCGCGTCCTCAGCCTGTGTTCCTGCCGATTCGCAGATTATTGTCGGCGCAAGGCTGCGCTCATACAAAAGCTCGCCGAGCGGTTCAAATTCAGGTCCGAATATCTCATCATCAAAGGTCAGATGCTTTTTTTCTCCGCCGACGGTATATTCTATCTTGGAAAAGTGACAGTGGAAAATTCCTGCCCGGTCTTTTCCGAGCCTGTCCTCCATTTTATCAAGAAGCACGGCGTAATCCTGCTTGGATTTTAAAGTGCCGTGCGTCCTTGCGTTAAGGTGTCCGAAATCTATGCACGGAAGATAGCTGTCATCCTCACGGCAAAGCTCCATCACCTCGTCAAAGTCGCCGAGCTGATTTATCTTGCCCATCGTTTCTATGCAAAGATGTATACCGCCGAGCCCTCGCGAAACCGCTTCTGCACGAGCCGCGGCAAGAGTCTTTTTGGCATAGGCAAGCGCTTCTTCACGCGTGAGCTTGCCGATTGCGCCGCTGTGAACTACTATTCTGTCCGATTTGAACAGCGCCGCAAGCTCAAGCGTCTGCATAATATAATTAATGCTGCCGAGCCGCTTTTCCTCGTCCGGCGTAGCAAGATTGATATAATACGGGGAATGTACCGAAAGCCTTATGCCTGCTTGCTCTGCCGCTTTTTGTATTTTCCCGGCGGTAGCGGCACCGCAGCGTACTCCATTGCCGCACTGATATTCATAAGCGTCAAGACCTCGTGCCGCAAGCCATGCAGGCATTTCCTCCGACGCCTTGTGTCCTTCCTTATAAAAGCTGTCGCTGTTGCCGGCAGCTCCGAATACTGCTCTCATATGACCTTCCTTTCCGTGTTTTAAATGCTTTTCATATGTTCTAAAATTTCAACGGCAAATTCGCGCGGCGTTCTGCTGTTGGATACATATATCTTACAATCGCAGTTGTCATAATACGGCTGCCTTTTGCGAAACCGTTCCAGAACCGCCTCAAGCTCCTCTCCTGCCAGAAGCGGACGGCTTGCTCTTGCACCGTTCAGACGTTCGCAGATTACTGCCGCGCTCGGCTCAAGATTAAACACAACACCGTTTTTACGCAGTAATTCAATATTTTCATGCCGCAGTACCGCGCCGCCGCCTGTTGCAATTACCGCACCGCTTTTTTCTGCAGCCATAGCGACAGCCGCGCTTTCGCGGTCACGAAAATATTCCTCGCCGAAGCGCGCGAATATCTCATTTATAGTAATTCCTTCGCTTTTTTCTACCAGCTCGTCAGTATCAACAAATTCCATTCCGCTTATTGCGGACAATTCTCTGCCGATGGTGCTCTTTCCCGATGCCATAAAGCCTGTTAGCACTATATTCTTCATTGCGGACGCACCACCCTTTCGGCAGCCTCATAAGCCTGCGGCGGAAGCTGCCTGCCGGTGAAAAGCTCAAAGGCGATTATCCCTTGATATATCAGCATACCCAAGCCGTTTACCGTATTTGCGCCGCGTTTTTTCGCCTCGGCAAGAAAGCGCGTTTCCCAAGGATTATAGATCATATCCGCACAGGCGGTATTTTCATCTATAAAATCCATATCATCACAGGGCAGAATGCCTATCTGCGGCTCCATGCCTGCTGAGGTGGTATTTATAACAACGTCGTAATGTGCAAGAACTCTTTCGGTTTTAATGTCATATCCGCTGACCTTACGCACATATTCCGCTAGCCTTTCGGCGCGCGCCTTCGTGCGGTTAACTACGGTTATGGATTTGGCTCCGACCTCCGCAAAGAGTACCGCTACCGGCTGCGTTGCGCCTCCGGCACCGAAAATAAGTATATCCTTATCCTTAATCTCTATTCCGGCTCTCAAAAGCGAGCGGTAGAAGCCCTGTGCATCGGTATTATAGCCTGTCAGCTTTCCGCCGCGGTTGACAACGGTATTTACAGAGCCGAGACGCCGTGCCTGATCCGAGATCTCATCGAGATACTGCATCACTTCAAATTTATGCGGAGCGGTCACATTCACTCCGGCAATACCTAGCGCGCGTATTCCTTCTATTGCAGCCCCAAGCTGTTCCTTTTTCACGTTGAACGCGGTGTATATATAATTGCTTGATGTAAGCTCGGCAAAGCATTTGTGCATCTGCGGCGATTTTGAATGTTCCACAGGCTCGCCTATTATCGCAAGCAGCTTCGTTTTTGCGTCAATTTCCGGCATTGTATTCACTTCCGTTTCTGTAGTTGCGTAATACTATTTTTTCCATTGCTCTTTTAAATCCGAAAAACGGTGTTTCCTTCGCTTCAATCGGGTCAACCATGACCGAAAGAATACCCGCGCGGTTTGCAGAGTATATATCGGTAAAGACCTGATCTCCTATAAGAACTGTGTTATTCCTTGCGGCGCCCATATGCCGCATGGCGCGGTAAATGCCGCCGCGAAAGGGCTTGCGCGCCTTGGATATATAAAAAATACTAAGCCCCGCGCAGAATTGCTCTACGCGGTCGGCATGATTATTTGAAACAAAGCAGTATCCTATTCCAAGTCCTTCAAGCCTTTTAAGGAAACGCAGCGCGCGCTCGTCCGGCGCCGCCGCGGTGTACGGTACAAGCGTGTTGTCAATATCCAGTACGGCATACTTTATATTATTGTCTGTAAAAAAGCCGTCCGGAATATCATCTACCGTCCGAAAGCGGTAATCGGGATAAAATTTTTTAAACACCTTGTTTTTTCGCTCCTCTTGATGTAAAATCTGCTATATTCGTCATAGCTCACTCACAGGGGATTTCATAAATCATTGATGAGATTTTTGACTCTCCTATGGGAATATTATATTTAACAGCAGGAATTTTCGTATGATTAAATATAAGGTTTGTATTCGGCTGTGCGTTGATGATAATGCCTTCGCCGTATTCCGAATAAATGCGGCAGCCGCCGTTTGGCGATACAACAGACGCTTCGCCCTCAGAGCAGCTTGTTTTAGTATCTGTGTCCAGCCATGCAACTGCAAAACCTGCGTCATATGCAGTACAGGAGAATGCCGCCTTTATCGTATGCTCGCGCTTGTGCGAATTTTCATAAGGAGTGATGATGGTTTCAACCTCTATGCCTTCGCATGGAGACCATTCAATTTTAATGCGCTTATCGCTCAGAAGCTCTGCCGATTTTGACACCATATTCACATATATAAAGCCCTTTACGTCAAAGGAAAGCGCAGAATCTGCCGAAGCCTCCTCTATGCACCGCGCTGAACGCGATACCGAAAAGCCGTACTTTGAGGAATATGCAAATTTTGCGTATTTTTCCGGTATCTGACAAAGCTTTGCGCCGTTTCCGAGACCGTTTGGATATATAACGGCGTTATCGGCGCTGTTTGTCAGTATCATTTTTGCCGCAGGCACAGGACGTACAGATTCAAGCTCAGGCAGAGGAGCTTCTGCAACGCTGAAAAATTCATGATCTGCCGGAAGCGCAAGAAGCAAAAAGGTTTTCATTGCCCAGTATGGTGAGCCGGGCGCGTTGTAGTACTCGGACATGAGCAGATTGGGATATTTGTAGCCTATGGTCAAAAGCCCTGATTTATCAAATATTGGCGCGCGCATCCAATCCTCCAGATTACGGTTGATAATTCCTTTGAACACACCGGGAGAGAAGGGCGATGCGTCCGCCCATACGAGCGCAGACCAGAATGCGGCTTGCGCAAACCGATAGGTCAGCGACCTGCCGTAGGCAACGGCAGCGCCGTTTTTATCAAACCAATATATGAAATCCTTTGCAAAAAGGCCTGCACGCTCTTTTATCCGGTTGCTGCGGTCGGGGTAAGCCTTTTCTATGTATTTTGCATAAATAAGGCTGTAAAAATGTATTGCAAACGGAACATAATAATCCGTATGCTGTGTAATGCCATCGGTATACCAGCCGTCTCCAAGATACCATTCATCAAGCTTTTTTATGCCCCATTCAATCATGCTGTCATTATAGGGCATATTGACATTTTTAAGTCCGATATTTACTATAACCTGGAACATTACCCAGTTGTTTTCGGGATATTTGTGGTCGTTTATGGTATAAAGCCACGAAGCAAAATTCCTTTGCTCCTGCTCGTTCATAGAGTAAAAGAAGGTATCAGGCGCCAAAATCAGGGCTAATCCCATTGCAGCCATCTCGACTATGACCTGATCATAGTCGCAAATTTCTCCCCAATACTCGCGATGGAAAGGGTTTGTACCGTTTTTAAGCCCCTCAAGATAGATTTTTGCAAAGCTGTCGTCCTTGTTTTCGGGGTGCGCATAATACGGTGCCAGCGCCCATAACGGACGTGAAAATCCCTCTATCCAAGCTGCTTTGTCACGGTAAACCGCCGCTGTGCTTCCTATATTCAGATATGCCTTTCCCTCAGAATAATACGGCTTTAAGGGATTGAGTATCTTAAGCATTAAATCCTCATAATCCTTTTTGCTGTGCATTGCTGTTACCTCCCGCCGTTCATAGTTATCCTATGCTACAGTATAGCACATATTTCCTGTTTATTCAATGATTAATTAAAGAAATTTGGTGCGAATTTCTTAATTTATTTTATTATAAATAATGCCTACTGAACAAATGCGATTTTCAATCGCATTTGGAAAAATTATGACTATTGTCAAA
>CAMFCK010000068.1 GCA_945948775.1 uncultured Clostridia bacterium | reverse complement strand
CGACCATACGTCCTATCTCATCAACAAGCATATCTGTTTGTACCAGCAATTCCTTTGCTTTGTTTATACGCATACTGAGGATATAATCAAGAAGTGTGCGTCCGACCTTTTCGCTGAACCACCGCGACATATAGTTCGGTGTCAGACCAAAATGATATGCTATACTTGCCACGTTAAGATTGCTCTGTGCAAAATTTTCCCCAATGTATGCCATAACATCATCAAGACGCTTATCACCTTTGACATCATCCATTTCACGCTCGCACAAGCATTTCAGCTCGCCTATAAATTCGCCGATTATCTTCAGTACTTTTGCAATTCCTGCGTCATCAGGCTGCTCAGCTGCCGAATTGCAAAGCTTTTGGTAATCCGGTTCACCGTTTATGGCTATCGTTTGCGCTGATTTTATCAGTGTATTAACTATTACCGAAATAAGCACGCGTATTGTTACGGGGTCAATATGCAGATGATTAATATTATAATCAACCTTCTCACATACAAAGCTGTATGCCTCATCAAATTTCTTTGCTTCTATAAGAGAAATCAACTTTGTTTCCATGTCATGTGTAAATTCGTAATTATAGAACTCATGAGAAATATCTTCTCTGCGGTATACACGGCGTTGGTCATTTTAGTTGAATATTTCAATCGTCTGCTTATATTCCGAGCTGAGCCCATCGACATTTTCAACTGCCGCACTTACAGCGCAGTACAGCTCACAGCCATAATCCTGCCTCACACCTTCGCATATTCTGCTTAGAAAACAGTCATTTTCCTCTCTTGTGGTAAGTTCGTCCGTTCTTCCGATAATGCATGTAAGCGTATCATTGGTTCTAGCGGATTCGATATGTACATTATTCCCAGCCGGTTCCGTAAGTCTGGCTAAAATAGCATCATATATTGCGTCAACATCAGTTTTGTCGTCCCCAAACACATCAAAAATCACCAGTTCATTGTATCTGTTATTAAGCTCAATACCATATTCCTTCATATCGGCGGGATTCAGCTGTTTTGCATCCTGAACGCCGTTTAGTATACGACAGAGCATATCATTCTTTATAAGTGCATTTTTATTTTTTATCTTATCGTCCATGCGCTTCATTACTCTGTAATTCGTTCTTGCATAGAGCAGCGCAAGCGCACCAACAATAATAAGACACAATATATAACTTATAACAAACGCAAGTTTAACAATATTTAAACGTTGATTGTATTCTGATTTTAATATCGGCATTATATATTCAAAATCACGTATAGACGAATCTCTCCTTAATATAATATAATTCTGCTCATCAATCATCTGGTCCTCTGAATTGACTATTGCACCGCTTTGGCGATGTAGCATTAATACACTGTTTTTATCAGATGGCTTTTCAAATATCCTGTCGAGATTCTTTACGCTGATTTCCGCCACAAATGCAACTGCCGCCTTCAATGCATTGTCGTTCTTTACATAAACAAAATACAGATAGGGCAGTCCGGTCTCAGATGTGATATAAAGATAGGCGCTGCCTCCCACACCGAAAATAGTATTCTGCCAATCTTCGCGGCTTTTAAAAATCTCAGAATAATAAACATTATATTCAGTATCTATATTCTGTGCACCATGCTGACTGATTATGGTGTCTACTCCGGAAAACATAATCAACAGATTGTACACCAAAGGGTTGTTATTTTGGAGTGCAATCATATTTTCCTTTGCCGAATTAATGTATTCCATTCTTTGTATCGGAGATGCCTTATCCAAATTTCTTTCAATTTGCATTATATTATAGGAGTTTGTGATGCGATATGCATTGTTCCACAGATCCTGCAAATAATAGTCGCTCGCCTGCCGATGCTTTCAAGAAATCTTTGGTTTATTTTGGAAATATCCTCCGCCACAATCCCGGCTGCCACACTGTATCCGATAAGATTAATTAATATTGACAGCACGATAATTGTGGCATAGCTTGAAAACAGCCAGCTAAACTTATGGGTATTAAATGTTTCTTCAAACCACTTATACATTTTTTCACCAACATTCATTTATAATCAGAAACGGCTGTCATGATTGGACAGCCGCTTTTGATTATAACATAATTTTACAAAATAAGCAACAAAAATCAAATTACATTGTTTTCCATTTCATTGCCTTTGGCTTCATTGTATCAAATCCCGACCATAAACAAGCCTGTACGACCTGATTCTCAGCGGCATTTACGGTACAAGTAAGGTTCTTCTGACCGCTGTAGTTCTTAGCTTCACTTACAACGACATTTACAAGAGTTCTTTCTCCGGTAAATTCATCCTCGTCATATACCGCGAGAATAAGTAAATACGATGCAGTATCGTTATAAATAATAGTATCTACTGCCGCTGTTGCTGTACCATCCATGTTGTCCGTCAGGCGTATATCACTGCAATAATCATCTCTTACTCTTGTGAACATTATCTTCTCGGCAGCCTGACCGTTTTCGTTATCCGCGATTTCCGAGCAGTCTATAACATATTCACCTGCCGGAGCATATGCGCTGAGAGTAACCTTCAGTCTGGTTCTGTCGACAGAATCTGCTGCTACCGTGTACAAATCAGCCGGAAGCGCCTCTCCCTTACAAGTTACACTTACCTTTTTAACCGAATACGGATTAAGTGCATTATTAAAGTCAAGGATATAACTGTCCTTATCCTGATTACTGTTCTCTTCCATATTTTCAAGGTACATGGAGGTAAGCTTCTGAGCTTTAAATTCATCCCAATATGAGTATCTGTCTGTATCTGTACTCCATATCTTATCCAGGAATCTGATTCCGCTTACAGACGAGCCTGAGCTGTAATTAGGAATTATGCCATCGCCTATTTTTTCATTGTTAATCCAAACGGTGAACTTCTCATTATCTGTCTTTATAACAACATTCATCCATTTATCTGCATAGACATCTATAGGATATGTCTTAGTTATAGCAGTTCCGTCTGAAAGCTTCAGATTACGCTGATCAAATAATATCATTCCGCTAATCTTTCCGTCAATTATCGGCTGTATCGCCATATTCCTGTTCAGCAGAGTATCCTGCTTCACTTTGAACTCTACCTGCATATCGCCGTCATCAACCTGCCATGCTTCATCAAAATTAACTGTGAAATATGCTTCGCTGCCGCTTGCAGAGGTTGCTTTATTATTTATTTTGAGCATACCGTCATTATAGAAAGATGCCGGAGCACTTGTGGTGTCATAGGTATAAACCTCATCAGCTGTATATGCCGAACCGGGGTTAAGCTGTGTTTTTGCACTCGAAATGCCATTTGCCCATGTTTCATTATAATATACCTTTTCAGATGCTTCACCAAATGTTACAAAGCTGAGTGTACCTGCCGCAGCACTGCCTTCCTCATTTGCCACGCCTGTATAATCAAGTTCGTAGCTGCCACTGAGAGTATCTGCAAGCGTCACCTCAACAAGAGTATCGTCAATACTGTTCTTTACCACGGAAGCAACCGCGCCGTCAACAATGCCGCCGTCCTTTTTAACATTAATTGCTGAAAGGCTTTCACCTGTCGGAACGGTTTCAAAATCAAGATATATTTTTTTGGATACCTTGTCTGTGTTATCAAGGTTAGATCCCTCAAGCAGCATTTTGTCAGACACTGTGTAGAATTTCAAATCATCTATATAGTTTTCTCTTTCTGTTCCGGTACTGGTTTTGCGCTTAGAGGTTGTAACCGCAAAACCGCTGATACGGCTCAGAGCATCCGGTACTGTTCCATCTGCAATAAATTGCCCGTTTATAAACAGCTTTGTCGTTCTGTCCTCATAGATCTCTACTCTTGCCATGTTCCATGCATCCGTATTTATTATATCGTCAACACTTCTTACAGTATTGTACCCGTCAGACTGTTGGAACTTAAATTCTTCTTCCGCTATTTCATATAATGACTTGGATACACGTCCGTTGGAGCCGTCTGAATTCGTCAGCTGGAAGGGCTGTATTCGCAGCAGATTTTTATCTTCGGAGTCAGGCTTGAATTTAAGCTCAAAGGCTGCTCTTGTTCCGGAATACCAGGTTCTCGGCGACACAAAAAACAAATTATTTATAGGTGCCTTGGCTTCTGTTGCCGCATTTATACGGCTCAACAGTGAACCGTTAGCATTATACTCCGACCATACCTCGTCCGGTGCAGCAGTAATAAGAGTTGTTCTTGTTTCTCCGGAAGCATAGTTTGCCGCAGCGCTGACCGTTGCAAATTCCAGCGAATCGTCACCGTCCGCAAAGTCAAGATATGCGTACCTTTCGATGATTGCATCAGAGTCTACCGTAATCTGCACATTTCCAAAGGTGCAGTCCTGAGCAATTCCGCTGTAATCAACGGTATATCTGCCTGATACTGATGAATCAAAGTCTATCATAACAACCGACTTATCCGCATAATCCAGCGAAACTTTATATTTATCCGCCGCAAGAGTATTGCAGTCTGAATCCGCAATGGTAATTGCGCCAAGATGATTCTCATCTATATCATTATTGAAATTCAGTGCCGCCCTGTGATTAACTGTTTGCTCCGAGCTGCTTTCAAGATAGGTCGCAGCAGATTTCTGTACCTTGAAATCGTCTATCCACACGCTGAAATTTGACAGCTCTTTAGCATTATCAACAGGGTATGTGCCGTATCCAAATCTAAATCCATATATTGTCGTGGTTGGAAGGGAGGACTCGCCCACATACTCACCGTCAACATACGCCGAATATGTCCCTGCTTCAACATTTGTCTTTAATACCGCTCTGTGCCATACTCCGCCGTCAGTTATTACCTTGTCGGTCTTGACTCCGTTGAGGGTCACCACTCCTCCTGTTGTTGTAGTGCCGACCTTCTGATTACTGACAATAAACATCTGGTTTGCAAAGGTTATTTTATCATCAACAAACGGTCTGAACTCAAATACCGTGTTCCACATTGTTACATGTCTGAACTTAAACTCAATAAGTATGTCCTCACTGCCGGTCCATGGGGTGTCAAACTTTATCTGTCCATAGGAGTTGGTGTTGTTCGGTGCGGTTGGATTTATGTAAGTATTCCTGATACGAAGCGCACCGTCCGGCCTTAAGGCATAGTTCCATACTGCCTCAGCATCGTGAGAAAATGTCTCTAAATTATTTGTTGTTTGTGTGGTAAAAAAATCCGCCTTGCCGTTTGTAAAGCTCTGGTCTACATATACCGCAGAATCCTCTGCATAAACGGGCAACGCTCCGACGCCTCCGGCTGCAAGCGCCGCAGCACAAACAGCAGATAAAAATTTTGTCTTCATAAATAGAACTCCCTTCTTAAATTTATTGTTTGTTTATATGAACCTACCTATTAATATATCTGTCATATGCTGTCTGATACATTTCAACATATCGTTCCACACCTATGCTCTTTAGCTCTGATATAAAGGCATCCCACTCAGACATACTTCTCTGACCAAGTACAAATTTAATAATATTTTCATCCGCAGCTGTGCTTATATCTGCGGCAAGAACAGCTATTTCATCCGCCTCATCCAGTGTAAAGCTCAGTGTCGGAAGCAGATATTTCTTTGCCTCATCAGTAATATCCGACCATTTAATAAGCGCATTAAGCTGCTGCGGATACTTATAGCTTTGCATCAGATAATCCTCATGCTGATGGAACCCGATTCCTGCTCTGAAATACAGCCCCTG
>CAMFCK010000067.1 GCA_945948775.1 uncultured Clostridia bacterium | reverse complement strand
GCGTGTTTGATCCATTCTGCTCACATATACTATGGTGTTGTCCGTATCAGACAGCCCAAGCTCCTTTAAAGCCGTGCTCTTATCTGCGTCCGGAGAGAATTTTTCGGTATCAATGCCGTTTATCGTCACGGTAATATCGCTTTCCGGAATGTGATAATTATCCATAAGATATTTCTTAATGTCCTCGCTTACGGCAAGAGTTTTCTGTCCCCAATTGGTAATATATTTAAGTCCGTATTTTGTGGTAAATACCCAGTGAGCTGTTGTTACAAACGGAAATTTCATACTTTTGCACAGCCTGCCGAGAATAAATGACGGTATACGCGCATGAGAATGTACTATATCAACCTTTTCCTCCTCGATTATCCTACGCAGACTTCTGTGCGCGCACAGAACATTTTTTGGATTTTTGTTCTGCAGCGGCACGGTATAGTGCTTTATGCCGTATTCTTCAAGCTCCGGAACATACGCTCCACCGTTAGACGTAACTATTACCTCCCAGCCGCGGCGCTTTAATTCCTTTGCAAGCTCCACCACATGAGTTTCGGCTCCCCCTATATCAAGCTGCATAAGTGACATCAGCACTTTCATTTGTCCACATTCCTTTCCGCAATTTAACAAATATTCATATGTACATAATTTTACATTATATATTATACTGTATCACGGACAAAATATCAAGAAAAAATTGCTTATAGTTACATAACAAACCGAATAATTTTTTTAGCAATGCATTATAATATCCCTTGCTGCGTAAACTACGGAAAGAGCATAAGCGTCTTGCGGCGCAAAAAATTAAAGAAGAAGGGCTGTGATTTTATGTTTCGCGGAAAAGTAGTCGTTGTCGGCGCAGGAGCCGTAGGCTCAACTACTGCATATACCCTTATGCTGGGCGGACTGTTTTCGGAAATAGTAATAATAGACCTAAACCATGCAAAGGCGGAGGGCGACGCACTCGACATTGCACACGGAGTATCATTTGTAAAGCCGGTCAGCGTCTATGCCGGAGACTATTCCGACTGCAAGGACGCGGATATTATCATTATTACCGCGGGCGTTGCGCAGAAGGAGGGCGAAACGCGGCTTGCGCTTTTAAAGCGCAACATTGCCGTCATAAAAAACATCGTTGAAAGCATTATGGCGCACGCGCCGGACGATGTTATACTTCTGACCGTGACCAATCCGGTGGATATACTCACCTATGCCACCTATAAGATTTCAGGGCTAAAGAAAAACCGGGTTTTAGGCTCCGGGACGGTGCTCGACACTTCGCGCCTTAAGTATATGATAAGCAAGCGCACCGGAATTGACGCGCGCAACTGTCATACCTATATCATCGGCGAGCACGGCGACAGCGAGGTTGCAGCATGGAGCGTGACAAATATCGGCGGCATGTCCATGAATGAATTCTGCCGCTATACCAATAAATGCAGTCTGTCCGATCTTGATGAAATGTACAACAGCGTTAAAAACGCCGCCTATGAGATAATAGAGAAAAAGGGTGCGACCTACTATGCTATCGCCACCGCCGTAGCAAGAATATGCGAATGTATCGCAGGAGATGAAAATTCCATATTAACCGTTTCAAGCATCTTTGACGGTCAGTACGGCATCAGCGACGTAGCGCTTTGCGTTCCGACAAAGGTCGGCGGCGACGGCGTTGAAAATATCCTTGAGGTGCCGTTTTCAAAGGAGGAGTTAAAAGGGCTTCTGAGTTCTGCGCAAACGCTCAAGGCTCTGATTGCCGAAACCGAGCTGTAAACAAAAAGGAGCGGGAAAACCGCTTTTTCCGCTCCATACCTATTACATAATTTATTCTGCGCTCTTTTGCATATCTAATGCGTCCTGCAGCCACCAGCTTCCCATATCAAACGCCTTGTACAGATTATCACGCTCGCCTTTGCGGTAATTTACTCCCTTTCCAAGCTCTCCTGTATTATCCTGGATATAGAATGCTACTTTTGTTGATATTGAGCGTCCATAGACATTTTTGCTTTCCAGAATATCTATTACAAGAATTAAATCGTCCTCCAGATTTCCGTAATATATGCGGTTTCCCTGCCTGTAAATCGGCTTTCCTTTATATGTCAGCTGTTTCTTCTTTTTTTCAGGAGCCATCTTACTTCCCTCCATATTCTTTATATACTTATTTTATAATATTATAACACCGAACGGCAGAAATTTCAATAGTTTTTTACGTTTTTATAACGATATTGCCTACTTTGATTCTAAAACATCTTCATTTTTTATAAAAGATATTGACAAAACGGCGCTTTTGTGCTACTGTAAAACGGTGAAATAATACAATTTCAAACGGAGGCTGTTATGGATTTCAAAAGCATATCTGATGATTACCGCGCCTTTTGGAGCTGGAATGAAAAGCTTGATACAAAGGAAACTGCGCGGCAAATAAACATTATGAAAAACGCCGGGTTAGGCGGCTATTTTATGCATGCACGCGGCGGACTTCAGACCGAATATATGGGTGATGAGTGGTTCGAAAATGTAAAAACAGGCGTTGATGAAGGAAAAAAGCTCGGTATGTCTGCGTGGGCATATGATGAAAACGGCTGGCCGAGCGGCTTCGGCAACGGAGTCGTAACCGGGAAGGGGCTCGATTTTCAGCAAAAGTATCTGCGCTATGAAAAGGGTGAAAAGCAGACGGACAGAACCATCTGCAATAAGGACGGATATCACTTCTATTTCGACGTTAATCCCTTCTACTGCGATACTCTGAATCCGGAGGCTACCGATGTTTTTATTAAGGAGATATATGAGCCTTATTACAATAAGTTTAAAAATGATATAGAGGGCTTTTTTACCGATGAGCCGCAGATTTCACGCAACGGCATTCCCTGGAGCTTTGTAATGCCAGGCGAGTATGAAAAAGCCTACGGCGAGGATTTGTGCGAGCATCTGATTGAGCTTTTCAAAAATCAGGGGGACTATAAGAATACACGTCTGAAATTCTGGAAAATGGTAACAAATCTTTTTTCCAAAAACTTTTTCAAGAAGATATACGATTGGTGCGACGAGCGTGGCTTAAAGCTCACCGGACATCTTGTACTCGAAGAATACTTGGAATTTCAGATTGCCTCAAACGGTGCCGTGATGCCGCATTATGAGTATTTTCATATTCCCGGCATCGACTGGCTTACACGCAACCGCAGTTCCGATTTAGCACAAATCCAGCTTGGCAGCGCGGCACGTCAGCTCGGCAAAAAGCGTGTGCTTACCGAAAGCTTTGCTCTTTGCGGACACAATGTCAGCTATAACGAGCTGAAGGGGCTTATGGAATGGCAGATGGTCCGCGGTATAAATCTGCTTTGTCCGCATCTTGAGGGCTATTCGCTCCGCGGCATACGAAAGCGCGACTATCCGCCTGCTATGTATTATCAGCAGCCATGGTGGAATGAGTATAAAAGCTTTATTGAGTCAATGGCGCGAATAGGTCAGATCATTGCAGAGGGCGATATTGAATGTGACACGTTGGTCATACACCCGCAGTCAAGTGCTTGGGCGGCGTTTAATAACGCGGAAAACGAAGGATTGGCTGAAATATCGGAAATTTTCAAAAATACGCTTCGTATGCTTGATGAAAAGCACATAAGCTACCATCTCGGCGATGAAACAATTATGGAGCGTCATGCAAAAGTCGAGGGGAACAAGCTTATAGTCGGCAACCAAAGCTACTCAAGGGTAATTCTTCCGTGCAACGAGATACTGTTCGACAATACAAAAAGGCTGCTTGAGGAATATGTCTCCGGCGGCGGAAAAATTGTGTCGGCAGATGAAATTGAACCTGATAATATCATCGACAACCCGGAAATTACATACACAAAGCGTATATTTGACGATTGCTGCGTGCATTATTTTGTAAATTCCACCGATAGGGAGCAGACTGCATTCATAAGCAGCGGCAGCAAGGCGCTTGATATTCTTACAGGCAAGCAATATGCCTTTGACGGCAATCATATTTTCGAGCCGTTCGGAAGCCTTTTGGTCATTGATGACGGCAGCGAGCGCGCTCCCATAATCCGCCGCGGGCATAAAAAGCTTGCGCTTGACGGCGAATGGCAGATAAAAGCCTCCTCCGATAATGCTGTTACTCTGGACTTTTGCGATTATTACTTTGACGGCGAATTACAAGAGAAAAACGGCTATGTTCTGAATATTCAGCGCAGAGCCTGCGACCTTGAGCGGCCTGTAGCGCTGTGCCAGGAATATCACATCAGGGTGGATAAAATTCCTCAGCGGCTCTATCTTGTTTGCGAAACGCCCGCATTATTCGATATTTCAATAAACGGCGAAACGGCAGACAAAACCGACTGCGGCTATTACATTGATTCCGCCTTCAGAAAGATAGATATATGCAAATATATCAGAACAGGCGACAATACAATCACCTTTAGCTGCATATTCAAGCAGTCAGACAAGATTTATGAAAATCTGAAAAAAGCCGTTAAATTTGAAGGTGAAAAGAACAAAATCACATATGATATGGAAATCGAGCCTGTTTATCTTGTAGGTGATTTTTCAGTGCGCACCGGCGGCAGCTTTGAGCAGCTTGACAATCATGCCGTAAGATACAGCGGTGATTTTGTCATTGACGCACCCAAATCCGCGTTGCTGCTCAGCAATATCGAGCAGCAGGGGTATCCCTTCTTCTGCGGAAGCATCTCTCTTGGCAAGAATATCATTCTTGATGATAATGGATATAAGCTGAAATTTGAAAGGTACGGCGTTAATGTTATAAAGGTGAGTGTAAACGGCACGGAATATAAGCTTCTGTGGGGAATGAATGAAATTGATATAAGCAGTTCTGCAAAAGCAGGTGAAAATCATATTGAAATTGAGCTTACCAATAATCTGCGCAATATTTTAGGTCCGCACCATCTTGCAGTCGGCGAAAGCTTTGCAGTCGAGCCGGGCGCTTTCTTCAAGGAACGCTGTATATGGCACGGCAATCCGGAAAAATCCTGGAATGACGATTATTGTTTTGTTGAATTTGGTCTTGCTTCAAAATAAAGTACATATACAAAAATGCAGACGCCTTGCGTGACGTCTGCATTTTTTAATATATCATATTTTTAAAATATGCCGCAAAATATATTCCAAACAGCATTAAAAAGCATGTCAGGATCCAGACATGTGCCTTTTTATGCCGCGAGGTAAAATCAGCCATAAATATAAACAGCGCAAATGCACAGGACATATATCTGCATCCGCTTATCGGCCATGCAGCTGAAATATTGGTTAGAAAATACGGAACAAGAAATCCGTAATACATGGCTCTGTGTCCGGTTATGCCGTAAAGCGAAAAAACAAGGCACAGTATAACCGCAGCTATCTGCGGCAGCCATATTGCGAACATTTCGCTCATACGTTCTGTCATTACCGCATATGTGCGCATAAGTGCAAAGGTCTGTCCGAAAAACTGCATCTGCTGATGCCAGACGGCTTTTTCATACTCCAAAAAAGCCAGAGCATTACCCGCCACCGCATAATTTATCATCATATAAACAACAGTACCAAGAGGTATTATCAGCACCGGCAATCCATTTTTTGCCGTATAACGGAAAAGCTGCCTGTATTCGCCTTTTCTTATCATTCCCAACACTTCGGCGCTCTGCATCCACTCTGCAAAATAGGCAAACACAAGCATGACGCCGGTAACTCTTGAAAGCGATGCTAAAAAGCCGAATATTCCCGCTAAT
>CAMFCK010000066.1 GCA_945948775.1 uncultured Clostridia bacterium | reverse complement strand
CATGACGCCTGCCGCGCAGCCAAGCTCTCGCACTCCGAAGGATACCTCCGGCACCGAATGTACCTTTGGAAAAAGATATGCCTTTATCCCATTGGCGCAAAGTACACGCGCCGTTTCCTGTGCAAACTCCTTCGAGCAATGCCTCGTATCGTATCCTATCAGCACGCCCGCTGCAGCCGCCTCAGCACCCTCTGCAAGCACATACTCAGCCACTCCCTGACTTGCCTGCCTTACATTATATATGTTGATTCTGTTCGTGCCTATTCCGAGAACACCGCGCATACCCGCCGTCCCGAACTCCAGCTCCTTGTAAAATCTTTCTTCTATTTCTTTTTCATCACCCGCTATCGACATAAGCTCATCTTTAGCCTTTGTATCAAGCACATCGCTTTCAAGCCATCTGTTATAAACTTCTTTATATCCCATGTGCAAATTCCTCCTTTATTTTTTCCTGTTAATATTATATACCATACCGCACTTTTTTTCAATGATAATTGCTAAAATTTATTGTTTGCTTTTTTACACATATAATGGTATAATACTGTTAGGCTCATTTAGCCCAATTTTACAGCACCAAGGAGAAAACTTATGAATTTTATGGTATTTACCAAGCCCGCGTCAGACAGCGTACTTTCCGCAATGCTGCGCGGCAGTACACTTAGCGGCGTTATGAGCCGTATAATAGAATTTGCCGAGCTTGAAGCGGTAAGCGGAAATATTCTTCGCGAATACCTTATTACAAGGCTTGCCGATGACGACAATGTACTTTCACAGGTTCTCGGCAGAGGAGGCGCAGCCGGGGAAAGTCTGAAAACCGCAGCCATAGCCGACCTTGAAAGGCTTTTATCGGCGGCGGAAGCATATTCCGACTTTGATTACACGCCGTCCGGCGGTCTGGCGCATTACTCCTCCTCCTATACCGATTCGATACTCGCAATGTGCGCGGCAGGCTCTGCCGAGGAGCTGTTCGAGCTTCTGTGTACGCACTACAAAACGCTCGGTATCGGAATATTCTCTAAATACAACGCCTTTTTGCTGGAGCGCGACGGCATAAGCGGCATAGAAAATCCCGACAATACAAGCTTTTCCAAGCTTTTCGGGCTTGAGCATATCAAAAAGATTCTCATGGAAAACACGCAGACTCTTCTTGACGGCGGACAGGCAAACAATGTTCTGCTTTTCGGCGACCGCGGCACCGGCAAATCCTCCTGCGTAAAGGCTCTGCTCAATATGTACGCGCCGCAGGGACTGAGAGTAATAGAACTGCCAAAGCACTGTATCGGCATGATACCGTCGCTTTTCAAAACTCTTGAGAACAAGCCGCAGAAATTTATTCTCTATCTGGACGATCTCTCCTTTGAAAAGCATGAGTCGGAATACCGCAGTCTGAAGGTCGCAATGGAAGGTCAGCTCGGAAGCATGCCTCAGAACGTGCTGATTTACGCCACCTCAAACCGCCGGCATCTCATCAAGGAAAACTGGAAAGACCGCGAGGGCGGCGACGTTCATGCGAACGATAATATGCAGGAAATGCTTTCGCTTTCCGAGCGGTTTGGCATCAGCCTTGTATTTTCCGCTCCGAGCCAGCGCGAATATCTTGATATCGTTGCAAAGCTTTTGGCAGAGCGCGGCATTGAGATCAATCCTGAAATAGAGCGTCAGGCGGTTGTATGGCAGATGAACTACGGCGGCAGAACGCCAAGATGCGCCGCACAGTTTGCGGCCGCATACAAACCCGACGCCTGTCAGAATAATTGATATTAAGAAAGGAAAATATATGAAAAAAATAATGATTACCGCATCACTTGCAATATGTACTGCCGCAACAGCAGGCGCGGCAACCTTCTCCTTCACGGCACCGCAGATGCAGACGGGCTATGTTGCCGCATATGACAAAAACGGCGTTCTCTGCGGTGCTGCAAAAACCGAATTTACATATGAGGACGGAGTTCTTATCAGTGCGGAGCTGGATTTCGGCAGCGCAGAAGCGGAAAGCGTACGGCTTTATATTCCCGAAAACGATACCTTCGTTTCCGGCAGCAAAGTCAGCGCGCCCGTACCCGCTCCCGAGCCTTCAGCTTCGCCGCTCAGCAGCGTACCCGAAATCTATCAAACGGAGGCTAACGCATACTGCGCTCCGGCAATGGTAAAAAAAGTAAAAACGTCATACGAGGACAGCGAAACTGTATATATAGTAAACCTGCTCTTCTGGGGTGAGGAGCGCGAATTTACCTTTGACAGCAATTTTCTTATAAAACGGACATCAGATGAATATACAGACTTTTTAGGCGGCAATGCGTCGCTGTTAAAGCCGGGAGATGTTATTTTGCTCGGCATGCCGTTCAAAAACACTCCGCCGAAGGATATGTGCTTTTTATACCGTCCTTCATCGCGGGATCCGGTAATGGTCACAGACGATTTTCTGCCGCTTTACACTACCGGAGGAATTGCCGGCGGTAACTGGCAGACAGGGATCAACGGTGAAATAGGCTATCTCTTCGGCATAGTCAGCAAGGTTTCAAGCCGGCATTTTACGCTTGTACAGGCAGACGGCAGTGCTGACAATGCTGTTGATATCCCTGTTAAATCCGATACAATCGTCTACGGCTATGACCTGAACGATACAAAAAGTGCTGATATTATCGGCGTGGGCGGCATATATGAATCGGAAATTTCCGACAGCTGCAAGGACAGCGACGGAAATATTATCTTCTGGGATCCCGATGCTTCAAGATGCTATGCTCTTGTAAGAACCGTCGACGGCGTAGCGGCCGATGTTATGTTCTACTACGATTAAAAAAATGTCCTTCCGCGCAGCAGCATGGAAGGACATTTTCTGTATTAAATATCAAGCTGACAGCGTAGGCTGCGCCCTGCTTTAAAAGGAAACGAGGGTGTTGCGTTAAGCAATGCCCTCGTTTTTGCTGTTGAATTTATCTGCGGTCTGCGCTAAATTCAACAGTCCGTCAATAATTTTTTAAAATGTCAGAGTCATTACTCCATCAGTCGTTTCACTGCCACAGCCGAGAACCTCAGTAAAGAAGCTTACCGGCAGATATGTTACGCCTCCTGCCTCGGTCACTTCAAGGTAAGGAGCAGCTTCAAGCGTAAACGGAGTCATTTTCGCCTTATTATAGCTGTTCACACCGATAAGGAAGTTCACGCCCATCTGCACCGTCCCTACAGATACTCTCTGGAGGTCATTATCCCATGCCACGTCAAGTCCGAGCGCCTCTGCCACCGGTCTTACTGCCGTCATTTCAACGCCATTGATATCAACTATATCAAATTCCGCATCTCCGACTGCGATCTTGGTTACAGCCTCGTCAGGGATTATCTCCTCCGGAAGCAGACCGGACTCGCCGAGTACCATTACCTTTATCGGATTTGTCTGAGCAGGTATGCTTCTTGTTGAAATATCATAAAATACAAGCAGATCCATACCGTCGAGCTCGCCTTCATAGGCTTCTCCGTCACGGTCAACGATTTGAGCTTCCTCTACAGAAATGGACAGGGTGTTTGCCGCGTTCACATATCTTTCGCCGTCTGCCTTATACGCGTCTGCGTCAACAAGCACTTCGCCGTTTTCCGAGTCAATTACAATAACATCAGCATTATAGCGCGGCGGAAGTATCAGCAAGGTCGGCTTATTCCATGCCGTGAATGCTGTAAACTGTGCACCCTCCTCAAGCTCAGCAGCTTCTCCCTTGCCGTTTACAATCATGGTATCCTCGCTTATAACAAAATGAACCTCTTCGTCATTTGAGTCTAAAGCTTCAACATACAAGCTGCCATCCTCTTTTTCGGTTATCTTTGCAGCGCCAGCCGTAACACGTGCATACATAGGATCCTTAACTTCAGGTTTTGCCGATATAACCTCCGGCTCTGCCGATATTGCTTCGACAGCGACATCGCTGCCGGCCGCCTCCCCGACAGTTTCTGCAAGAGCCGCAGGGCTCATAAGAGCCGCAACCAATAATAAAGTAACGATTTTTTTCATTTTTTTCCTTCCTTTCCTGCCTTTTGGCACACCACATATTATGTATTTTTTTCTGTTTTATTGTGGCTTACATCTAATTAGACGCATTATTTTCAAATATGTTCCGCAAAATACAAAATTTTTAATAATATTTTTGTCCTAATAGTTATATAATAATTCTGTAATCCAAAAAGAAAGGAATATGTATCATGAAATTAATAAAAATTCTGTTATGCGCTTCACTTGCTGCATTTGCCCTCACAGGCTGCGGCAATAACAGTAACAATGCCAACCCGTCACCGGCGCCGGCTGTAACGGCGTCACCTGCTGCATCGCCCTCAAGCAATAATACAACAGGTACAAACCATGAGACCGGCGGCATTGGCAATGCTGCCGATGATGTTGTTCACGGTGCAGGCAATGCTGTTAAAGATGCCACAAACGGCGTTGAAAATGCAGTAGATGATATTACCGGAAACAAGTGATCAGGCGCATATCTCCGGAGCTTTGGCAACACCCAAGGCTTCGGAGATTTTTTGCAAAATCAGCTGTTATTCGATTATCCTGTACATAAGCGGAGCGTCATTTTTCAACGCGTGCTCCAATACCTCTAAAACCTCGGCCTTTATTGTACGTTCTCCCATTCTGATTTCAATTATATCGCCTGTTTTTACATCATACGACGCTTTCACAACGCGGCCGTTAACGCTGACTCTTTCGGAATCGCAGGCTTCGTTTGCCACCGTGCGGCGCTTTATAAGCCGCGACACCTTCAGATATTTATCCAATCTCATCTTCAAACCTCCGGGCAAAAATAAATTTAAAAAAACAGAAGAGGCTGTTGCATTTAGCGCAGACCGCAGAAAAGCATTATTATTATAAAAATAAGAATTTTATTATGTAGAAATTCACAAAAATGTGGATTTCTATTTTTTTACGCTTTTCTGCTACGAAAAAAACCTAACCGCTCGACGTACCCTCGTACGCCTTCGGGCAAGGCCAAATGCGGTCAAAACCGCATTTGACTTTGGTTTTTCCGTTCTGCATCTAAATTCAATCAGCCCAAAAGAGGGCATTGCTTAACGCAACACCCTCTTCCTTTGCATAATGCTTATTTATTTACAGCATCCTTAAGCGCTTTTCCTGCTTTGAATGCGGGAACCTTAGAAGCGGCAATTTCAATCTTCTCGCCGGTTCTGGGGTTCTTGCCTACTCTTGCTTCTCTTTCTCTTACTTCAAAGGTACCGAAGCCTACCAACTGAACTCTGTTGCCCTCAACAAGATCCTCTGTTATAGCCGAGATAACTGCGTTTACTGCCTTCTCAGCATCTTTCTTTGACAGTGCAGCCTGTTCAGCAACTGCTGCAACCAACTCTGATTTGTTCATTTGAATATGTCCTCCTAAATAAATTTTCTATAGGGCGTGTCCAATCCCTTTATTACCATAATTAATTTTATATTAAATTCCTTATTATGTCAAGGGTTATTTTATATTTTCTAGCACAATGAACTACTTTTTTTATACTTTTTGTTTAATTTTGCTCCAAGAACCTTCCATTTCAGGCTCAGACAGCTCATCAAGGGTATGTCCTTCAGCCTTAACAGCCTGTTCCATTCGCTCAAAACGGTCAATAAATTTTGCCGTTGCAGCTCCTAGCGCTGTTTCACAGTCAAGTCCCAGATGCCGTCCGAGATTTACAGCCGCAAACAGCAGGTCACCAAATTCCTCCTCCTGCTCCTTTGGCGTCTTTGCAGC
>CAMFCK010000065.1 GCA_945948775.1 uncultured Clostridia bacterium | reverse complement strand
GGTGCCGCCATAGATAGTTTTCTGCGCAACAATATGTCCGCCGTCCTCTGCAAGCGTCTGTATTGTATATGTAACAGCCGCCGCACCGGAGGCAGTTGCCAAAGCAGCCACGCCGCCCTCTAACGCCGCAATTCTCTTTTCAAATACATCCTGCGTGGAGTTTGTCAGTCTGCCATAGATATTGCCGGCGTCCGACAGGTCAAAGCGTGCAGCGGCATGTGCTGAATTTTTAAACACATATGAAGTAGTCTGGTAAATCGGCACCGCTCTTGCATCACTTGCAGGATCGGGGGTTTCCTGACCGATATGCAGCTGTTTTGTTTCAAAGCCCCAGTTTGAAGTATCCTTGATTTCTGCCATTATAAATTCCTCTTTTCTGAAATTATATTATTTTTCTTACAGATTTATGCTTAAATTATGCACCTGATCCATTCTGCCGCCGTCTTGCATCATACAACGAAAACCGGTTTAGCAGTACGGCATATAACAAAATTGGAAGCGACAGTAACCGTGCTTCCAAGTAATTGCATGTCAGATTGGTATTGTCTTATGAATAAGCTTATGCTTCAGCGCATACAAAAGCAGGATGGTGCAGCAGAAAAACTCATCATGCCATCTGTGAATTATCTTGTATGTACTGCCGCAGCCTCTCACATATTTCACAAACCAATGTTATCATAACTGCCGTGCTTTGTCAATACCTTTTTGATTATTTCCTGGCTATTCTGTGTAGGTTTGTCAATGATGTGTTACATTCCGGCATATTTTATTACGAGATAAACTCATAACAAAAATGTATAACCCATATTGGATAAACTATTGCTAAATGCAAGAGAAGGTGTTAAAGGTTAGGATTTCAATCAACGAGAATCTGAACATAATTCATTTTTGGTGCAGCGGAGAAGATACACAGAACGCACTGTTCCTATTACTGCTACACCCCGGTCGCTCATGGGCTCATCATCAGTTTAGACAGGTGTCTCTTATATGAAAGCGGCAAAACGCGCAACTATACATTGCGGTTTGCAGTCAAATTTCGCATAAATGCATCAATTAAATCACTTCTTCTAATAATCGTATTGAGTATTCCCGACCATAGCGGAACGTTCCGTTTTTGATGCAATAAAAATCAATCACAGCCTGCCCACAGCCTTTTCAGCTTAAAATTTCGCATGTACAGCTTACTAAGTTTTAGCAAAAATAATGCTTTTTGTAAACTATGTGTAAACAAAGAGCATAAACTCTTGATTATTTGAAGTAATTTAGCTAAAATAATATTGTACTCTAATAATTAAGTGAGGCGAATAAAATGCTTGAATGGATAAGCCGATTTATGTCGGGCAGATACGGTTTTGACAGACTCGGCCAGGCTCTTGCCATATTGTCGGCCATATGTATGATCTTTGCAGGTCTTTTCGGCAGTAAAGTGATGACAGCCATTGCGTATATTGCAGCCATTTGGTGTATTTATCGTATTCTTTCAAAAAAGATAGTTTACCGCGTAAACGAAAACAGAAAATTTAACGAACTATGTGCAAAAACATCAGCTTTTATGAAACGTGACCGAAAAACATACCGATATTTTCGCTGTACTAGATGTAAAAAGACTATAAAAGTGCCTAAGGGACGCGGCAAAATCATGATAGTATGTCCACATTGCAGAAATGAATTTATAAAGAAAACATAAGAGGTTAACAGTATGGAACAAGAAGTTAATAAAATTGTACTTGACAAAACGATTATACCTGCTGACAATCAGCATCTCTTTCAGCAGGCAAAGATGTTTGAGCAGCTCATGATGATGTACAGCTGTGCTATACGCGAGGTTCAAACAAAATTTGAAGTACTAAATGATGATCTCAGTGTACGGAATCGACGAAATCCTATCGAGATGATAAAAACACGTATTAAACGACCTGAAAGTATTGCCGAAAAGCTTGCCCGGCGCGGTCTTGAAATATCTGTTTCATCCATTATAAGTAATCTGAACGATGTCGCCGGCGTAAGAGTTATCTGTGCTTTTGTGGACGATATTTACGAAGTCGCCGATATGTTTCTGCGTCAGGACGATATAATACTGATTGAAGTCAAGGATTACATCAAAAACCCAAAACCCAACGGATATCGCAGCTATCATATGATAATTGATGTGCCTGTTTTCTTTGCCGACAGGAAGCAGCTTATGCGTGTTGAAGTACAATTCAGAACTATTGCAATGGATTTTTGGGCAAGCCTTGAGCATCAGATAAAATACAAAAAAAGCATTGAAAACCCGGATGTAATCATGAAAGAGCTAAAATCCTGCGCAGACGTTATTGCGGATACAGATAATCGTATGATGAATTTGCGCAAAAAAATTATATTTAATGAACATCCGGTATGACAATACCGTTGCAGCGTTTTTTTGCTGAACATATGTAAAGAGGGCATTGCTTAAGCAACACCCTCTTTTTTTATCTGTATGAATTGACTTACTGCACATTGCCCAGATACACGCATGTGTCCTTTTCGGTATAAGCCTTCTGATACTTCAACCCGCCAAGATTTACATAGATATACGGTGCAATCACCTGTAAATCATACACCTCACCTGTAGGCGCATTGCCGATTTCTGTATAGCTCATTTTTGTTGCAGTTGAGCCGTCCTTTTGCGTGTACTCAACAAGTCCGGGTGTAGCACAGCCGCGATACACCAGTCTTCCGCTGACCTTAACATCATTAATAGTGATTTTATTTGCCTCAACTCCGTCGCCAACAATCAGATCTCCGTCTACCGTCACTCCGTCAAAAACAACGTCCGAGCATCTGACAACAACATTGCCTTCTGGGAGCTCACCGACTGTACCGGGTTCGGAAATATAGGTCTTTACAAGATTATCCATAACAACCGCAAATTCACCGCGGGTTATGTATGCAGTAGGAGTAAGCAGTTTCTTTTCTCCGCCGGTCCAGTATCCGTTTTTCACAACAGAGCCGTAATATCTGACAGCCCATGAAGCAACCTCGCCGCCGTCTGAATATTTGGCAATAGCCGCAGCCGCTTCATCCTCGGTAGTGCGGTAATACAGTCCGAATACTCTTGAAAGCACAGTAAAACATTCCTGGAAGGTGATATTATTCTCAGGATTCATATTCTGTCCGTCACCGGAGAACGCATTCATATATACAGCCTTAGCAAGCTCATTATAGTACCACGCATCCGAAGAAACATCATTAAACATCGAAATATCTGCAGCAGTTTGCGCTCCGAGTGCGCGGACTATGATAGCCGCCATCTGTGCTCTTGTAATATTTGCATCCGGTGCTACTGTTCCGTCACCCATACCGGAAATGAGTCCGTTTGCAACAGCATTTTCAATAGCTGATGTGCGCCAGTCATCAGGCATATCTGAAAAGCTCTCAGCAGATGCGACCGCATACGCTGAAAATATCATAACAGTACCGGCTAAAACGGCCGCAAGCTTTTTTAAAGACTTATTCATTGGTAACATCCCTTTCAATAATAAAATATTTATATATAATTATATCATAAAGCATTGCAAAAGTCCATACAAAAACTGCTGAATTTCATAGAATTTTTTGTTCAGCCTTTACAATGCATTTTCTTAAGTCAAAAGCCCCTGCGAAACAGCGCAAGGGCTTTAATGAGTATTTCAGAAATTCATTCTTCCTGTGACTGACCGATTTTCTCCATAAGCTTTTTGATGCGTGTAACCGGCACAAGAAGATGACTGATGGTATCATCATGATTTAGTGTATCAATAAGCAGCGAAATGTATTTTGTCATATCGACCTCGCAGTACCATTTGCGCTGCAAAAGCTCCGGGGTGCGGTAAACAAGGTTTGTGGTGAATACCTTGTCAATTTCTCCCTTTTCATATGCATTATCAAACTGCGAAAGACCATTGACAAACAGGCCGAAAGCCGTGAACACAAAAATTCTTTTAGCCCCCTGCTTTTTCAGCTTTGAAGCAATGTCAAGCACCGACTCTCCGCTCGAAATCATATCGTCAACAATCATAACATCCTTACCGGTAACATCACGGCCAAGATATACATGCTCCTCTATCGGATTTTTACCATCGATTACTACGGAATAATTTCTTCTCTTGTAATACATACCCAAATCCAAACCAAGCACTGAGGAATAGTACATACACCGATGCATTCCGCCCTCATCGGGAGAAATAACTATTGTGGATTCCTTGTCAAATTTAATATCCGGCACAGCACGTGTGAGCGCCTTTATCATTTGATAAGTAGTCTGTACATCATCAAAGCCGGAAACCGGGATTGCATTCTGTACACGCGCATCATGAGCGTCAAAAGTAATGATATTTGACACTCCCATATTTACCAGCTCCTGAAGTGCGATGGCGCAGTCAAGCGATTCGCGCGCCGTACGCCTGTGCTGTCTTCCCTCATACAGCATCGGCATAATTACAGTTACGCGGCGCGCCTTGCCGCTTACTGCTGCAATAATGCGCTTCAAATCCTGATAATGGTCGTCCGGGCTCATGTGGTTTTCACATTCATACATTTTATAGGTGACGCCGTAATTAAACATATCGCAGATGATATATACGTCATGACCGCGGACGGTTTCGCTGATAACGCATTTTCCCTCTCCGGTTCCGAATCTGGGGCATTTGATATGCGTCACATACGTATCCACGTCCTCATATTCCTTGCGGAACTGCTTGAGATACCAGTCAATTTTGCCTGTTATCTCCTCGCAGCCCTTCATACTGATGATACTGAGCTTACCGTAAATTAGATTCTTTTCGGCTTCACTGTGCTGCTCCATTTTATCCTCCTTGAACCGTTTGCTTTTACAAAAAATTTACATAAATATATTATCACACCGGAGCCGGTTTTTCAAGAGAAATCGACATCATTTTTACTTTTAGCAAAACCCTACAAAAAAATGTGCATTTTAGAAATATTTTTTTGTTATTCCTGTTCTCTCCAATACGTCTATCAGGAAAATCATTATAATAACCTGGAACGGAAACATGATAAGATTTTTGATGACGCGGGACGCCATATACACGAAGAATGCCTTTTCATACATTATCGAAAGCCATAATGTATTCAACAGGATATTTACAAAAAGAACAATCAGAAGCTTTGAAATAATCACCCTTATGCGAACCTGTGAGCTTGGGCAGCGGTATAGACATATTCCGTAAATAGCGCCCGACAGCACGGCAGAAACCGTAAAACCGGGGAAATAAGCACCGGACGGAAACGCTATACAGCTTAGAATATCCCCCATACCGCCGACAATCATTGCCGATACCGGACCCATAAGATATGCCGACACAGCAACGGGAATAAAGGTGATCGACACACGGGATTCAAGCGCAAGAGGGATTTTCACCATATACAGTACCACGAACATCGCCGTCATCATGGCAGTTGTAGCAAGTGAAATAGGTTGTGAAAGAGCTTTTGCAGAAGATTTGAACATATAAAAAACACCTCCATTAAATTTGGCCACTAAAACAGAGGTGTATATTGCCTCAATTTTGGCAGCGGGATGCAGCAGCTGCACCGCAAGTCCGTAACTACGGCTTTTCGTTTGCATGACAACTCCCCGTTCACACAACACTTAACGCGCAACCGCCTACTCTGCAATTTTTCATTGTTATTATACAACATATATATACATAATGCAATAGGAAAACAAAAAATTTTCAGTCACATGTCCCTTATTTTTGATATAAGTCCGCGCATTTTCTCTAAAATGCCGCCTCCTGCTGCATCTTCTTCATAAATATTCCGGTCAGCCAGCAAATCAATCTCCGCAATCAAATAACCGTTTTGCAGCACTTCTG
>CAMFCK010000064.1 GCA_945948775.1 uncultured Clostridia bacterium | reverse complement strand
AAGCTGGGCGCTTATCACCATCTGCCGCACGGCATTGCCAATGCGCTTCTGATTGACGAGGTTCTGCGTTTCAATGCGTCGGAAACACCGCGTAAGATGGGAACCTTCTCACAGTATGACCATCCGCACACCTTGGCAAGATATGCTGAGATTGCAGACGCGCTTAAGATAAAGGGCAAGAATGACAATGAGAAGCTTGAAAATCTTATCAAGGCAATTGACGAGCTGAAGGAAAAGGTTGGAATCAAAAAGACAATCAAGGATTACGGCATCAGTGAAGAGGATTTCCTTGCTACGCTTGACGAGATGACGGAAATGGCATTTGACGATCAGTGTACAGGCGCAAATCCGAGATATCCGCTCATGAGCGAGATAAAGGAAATGTACCTTAAGGCTTATTATGGTGAATGATCAGGAGGTGTTACAATGAATTTAGACAGGGTAATTGCGGTAAGAAACGATAAAACCGTATACCGCGACGCGGATATGGCAATAAAGCTTTTTAATGAGGACTATAACACAGCCGCGGTATTGAACGAGGCGCTCAATCAGGCAAGAATCGAAGAAACCGAACTGGATATTCCCAAAATCAGAGAGGTAACCAAGATCGATGGAAAATGGGCGATTGTTTCCGATTTCATTGAGGGCAAAACTCTTGCGCGCATTATGGAAGAGGATCGCTCAAAGCTTGACGAGTATCTGAACTTGTTTGTGGATATTCAGCTTAATGTCCACAGCAAAAAGGCTCCGCTGCTTAACAAGCTGAAGGATAAGATGATGCGTAAAATCAGCGAGACTGATCTTGACGCGACTACAAGATATGAGCTGCATACAAGGTTGGAGAGTATGCCTAAGCATAATAAGGTATGCCACGGCGATTTTAACCCGAGCAATATTATTATAGGCAACGACGGTACTGCTTATGTGCTTGACTGGTCGCATGCAACACAGGGTAATGCCAGTGCAGACGCTGCAAGAACTTATCTGCTGTTCTGGCTTGCGGGAGATTTTGTGGCTGCGGATAAATATATGGACATATTCTGCAAAAAGAGCGATACGGCAAAGCAGTATGTTGAAAAATGGCTGCCGATAGTTGCTGCGTCACAGCTTGTAAAGGGAAAGCCGGAGGAAAAGGAATTCCTCATGCGTTGGATTGACGTTGTAGAATACGAATAGTCGGCAGCACCGACAGGCAAATCGCGCTGCGAATGTATACGATATGTTAGGAAAAGGACTTCACGCGAAGAACATTTGCGCAAAGCAAAGTCGGTCATGATCGGCAGCGCCGACAGGCGCAAGCTTATTGAACAACGAACTAATAAAGTAACTTTTCTCATATGCAAAGTCGATACTTCGGCTTTGCATATGAGTGTATAAGTAAAAAAATCAAAGGAGCTATAATGCGGAAAGGAATGGTAAAAAGTTATGAAGGTAACGATCTGTATCGGAAGCTCATGTCATCTGAAGGGTTCAAGAGAGGTTGTTGAGAGCCTGCAGGCGCTTGTTGCCGAAAACAAGCTTGAAGAAAAGGTTGATCTTGGCGGCGCGTTTTGTATGGGCAACTGTCAGAATGGAGTAAGCGTCAAGGTTGGCGATGAGATTTTCTCGGTAACTCCGGAAACGGTGAAGGAGTTCTTTGAGGATAAAATCATGTCTCGCATATAAAAATATGGAGGGGAGTATGAACGATTATCTTGCACTAAAGAAATCGAATTGTAAAAACTGTTATAAGTGTATACGAAACTGCCCGGTAAAGTCCATCAGATTTTCAGAGCATCAGGCGCATATTATACCCGATGAGTGCGTTTTGTGCGGAATGTGCTTTGTAACCTGTCCGCAGAATGCAAAACAGGTTCGTAACGACACAGACCGCGCAAAGGAGCTTATAGCCGGAGATAAGCCGGTGTATGTCAGTCTTGCGCCTTCTTTTGTTGCAAATTATGACGGAGCAAGTATAGATGCGCTTGAAGCCGCGCTTAAGAAGCTCGGCTTTGCCGGCGTACAGGAAACTGCCATAGGCGCAACTATAGTAAAAAAGGAATATGAGCGCATGTGCGATGAAGCTCCGCAGTCGCTCATAATATCCTCCTGCTGTCATAGCGTAAATACGCTTATTCAGAAATATTATCCTGGTGCGCTTGCTTATCTTGCAAAAGTAATGTCGCCGATGCAGGCGCATTGCGCTAAGCTGAAAAAAGAGCATGATTGTGCAACGGTATTTATCGGTCCGTGTATTTCCAAAAAGGCGGAGGCAGAGGAATATCCCGGTATTGTGGACTGTGTTCTGACCTTTGAGGAGCTTTCGGACTGGCTTGATGAGGCAGGGATCGTGATAGAGGAACTGCCTGATACCCGTATGCGAGGCAGAGCAAGGCTTTTTCCTACATCGGGCGGAATACTGCGTTCTATGGATAAGCGTGAGGATATTACATACATGGCCATTGACGGAATGGAGAACTGTATTTCTGCTCTGGAGGATATAACGCAGGGAAAGCTGAAGAATTGTTTTATTGAGATGTCGGCATGTCAGGGAAGCTGCATTGCCGGACCGGTTATGAAGCGTGCAGGGAAAGCGACTGTTTCGGGCTTTATGGCGGTTGATAAGTCTGCTGATAATATTGATATTGAGGTAAGCTTTGACGGTGAGCTGAACAAGAAGATGGCTCAGAAGGATACAAACCGCACGATACCGGGCAGCAGCGCAATCGAAGATGTTTTGCGAAGGATGGGCAAAACCTCGCCTGAGCAGGAGCTTAACTGCGGCAGCTGCGGTTATAATACCTGCCGCGAAAAGGCAATCGCGGTATTAAACGGCAAAGCGGATATTACAATGTGTCTGCCGTATCTGATAAAGAAAGCGGAGAGCTTTTCCGATACAATCATCGGCAATACGCCAAACGGTATTATCGTGCTTAATGAGGAGCTTGAAATTCAGCAGATAAATAAAGCTGCGTGCCAGATTTTGAATGTCCGCAGTCAGCGCGAGGTGATAGGCAGTCCTATTGTTCGCATAACTGATCCGAGCGACTATTTTATAGCTATCGGTACGGGCGAGAATGTGTACGGCAAGGAAAAATATCTTGCGCAGTATGATAAATATATTGAGGAAACTATCATATATGAAAAGGAATATAATATCCTGATTGTTATAATGAAGGACATTACAAAGCTTGAAACGACAAAACGCAGAAAGAGCGAGCAGAGCAGGCAGGCGATAGAGATAACCGATAAGGTTGTTGAAAAGCAGATGCGTATAGTTCATGAAATAGCATCGCTTCTGGGCGAAACAACGGCGGAAACAAAGATTGCCCTTAATAAGCTTAAGGAGAATTTGAGCGATGAATGATTTATGCCTGGATGTCGGATACCGGAGCCTGATAAAGTACGGAGAGCAGCTTTGCGGCGACATGGTGGCGGTTACGAAATCGGAGGACGGGGACTTTATTTTGGTACTTGCGGACGGACTTGGCAGCGGAGTGAAAGCAAATATTCTTTCCACCCTGACGACTACCATCCTTTCTACAATGATGGCGGAGCATATCAGCGTTGAAGACTGCGTTACCACCATTGCCGCAACTCTTCCGGTATGCTCAAAGCGCGCAGTGGCGTATTCGACCTTTACCATAATAAAAATAACCGATAATGAAGAAGCGGAAATAATACAGTATGATAATCCGATGGTGATAATGCTGCGCGACGGAAAAAGCTATGATTATCCGAAAACGGAAAAGATAATCGAGAATAAAAAGATATATGAAAGCAGGATAAAGCTGCAATGCGATGACGTTTTCATCGCTATGAGCGACGGCGCGATATATGCAGGCGTAGAGCAGGTTTTAAATTACGGCTGGCAGCGCGAGAATATAGAGGCTTTTGCCGAGGCGTGCTATGACCGTAACCAGACAGCAACCATAATAACTTCGCTTCTTCTGGAACAGTGTGATTTACTGTACGGTCAGAAGCCGGGCGATGATACAACTGTGGCAACGGTCAAGCTGAGAAAGCGCAAGCCGCTGTCGCTTATCATGGGACCGCCTGCCGATCCTAAGGATGTTAACAAGATGATGAACGCCGCGTTTTCAAATAAAGGACGAAAAATTGTCTGCGGCGGCACCACGTCTTCGCTGGCGGCGGAATATCTGGGAAAGCCGATGCAGACCGAGCTTACCTACTTTGATCCGGAAATACCGCCTACATCCAAAATAGAGGGCGTTGATCTTGTGACCGAGGGTGTCATCACGATGAGCAGGGTTTTAGAATACGCAAAGGATTATGTGGATAAAAACGAGCGCTATGACGAGTGGCGGAAGAAGAAGGACGGTGCCTCGCAGATTGCAAGAATGCTTTTTACCGAGGCTACGGACATCAATTTCTATATCGGACGAGCGATCAATCCGGCGCATCAGAACCCGAACCTTCCGATAACCTTCAATATCAAAATGAACATTGTCGAGCAGCTTGCGCAGTGCTTGAAAATAATGGGAAAAAATATTAATGTGAGTTATTTTTAACAGTAAATTGAACGAAAGGAACAGGTTGTACCAATGGTAAAAAAGTTTGATACGCAGGTTCAGTATCTAAAATATAAAGTCCTGCGGGAGGTGGCAAGGCATGCCTTTGCGGATGACCTTTTAACAAGCTATAACGATATAGCAAAGATAATAGTCAAGGGCGATAAGCCCACTATGCGCTGCTGCATTTACAAGGAGCGCGCAATAGTAAACGAACGTATACGCATGGCTGCCGGCGGCGATAAAAGCAATCCGAATGTTATTGAGGTACTGGAAATCGCATGTGATGAGTGCCCTGTCAGCGGCTATGTTGTAACCGACGCATGCCGCGGCTGTATAGCTCATCGCTGTGAGGATTCCTGCAAGCGCGGAGCGATTACGTTTGACGAAAATCAGAAGGCGCATATTGATAAGTCAAAATGCGTGGAGTGCGGAATGTGCGCGAAAGAGTGTCCCTACAGCGCGATAATGAATCACAGGCGCCCTTGCGAGCGCGCATGCAAAATAAATGCGATAAGCATGGGAGAGTCTAAGGCTGCGAAGATAAATAACGATAAATGTATTTCCTGCGGGGCGTGCGTTTATCAGTGCCCGTTCGGTGCGATTATGGATAAATCCTATATGCTTGATGTTGTGGATTTGCTTAAAAAGAGTGATAATAATAAGGCATATAAGCTTTATGCTGTTGTTGCGCCGTCAATAGCAAGTCAGTTCCGGCATGTCAAGGTCGGGCAGGTGATAACTGCGCTGAAGGAGCTTGGCTTTTATACGGTGGTCGAGGCGGCGCTCGGTGCGGATATGGTATCAATGTCCGAAAGCAGAGAGCTTATGGAAAAGGGCTTTCTGACGTCCTCATGCTGCCCGGCATTTGTGGATTATGTAAAGAAATTCTTCCCGGATATGGCAGATAAGATTTCACATAATCTTTCACCGATGGCAGCCATTGCGAAGTACATAAAGCAGACCGATCCTAACTGTAAGATTGTATTTATCGGGCCGTGTACCGCAAAGAAAGCGGAAATAAAGCTCGATTATGTCAAGAATTATGTTGATAGTGCGCTTACGTTTGAGGAATTGCAGGCGCTGATTGATGCAAGGAATATTGATATGGCAAGCCTTGAAGCGGATGTGCTGGATAATGCTTCTTACTTCGGACGTATTTTTGCACGCAGCGGCGGTCTGGCGGACGCGGTTGCGCAGGCAATCAAGGAGCAGGGAGCAGAGGACTTTGAGTTTAAGCCGATAGCCTGTGACGGAATTGAACAGTGCAAGATTGCGCTGATGCGCGCGTCAAAAAATGTGCTACCGAATAACTTCATTGAAGGGATGGCATGTATTAACGGATGTATCGGCGGAGCAGGATGCCTGACGCACGGACCAAAGGATAAAAACGAAGTCGATGAATACGGTCGTGAAGCGTTTGAAAAGACGATTTCCGATGCGATCGGATTTATTAATACAAATCCTGAAATCGAGTGATACAGAGTGTTTAAATAATGACTGCCGAATAATCAAAAAATGTTGTCGCTATGCGACACATAAA
>CAMFCK010000063.1 GCA_945948775.1 uncultured Clostridia bacterium | reverse complement strand
TGACATCAACTATGCATATTTGCTGGGCGGCCCAGGCAGGACTGTATTATCATTACGGAATCCCAAAGTATGCACTTGATAAAAAACTGTCCGGAATTTATCTGCATCATATAACGAGAAAGTCCGCCAAGCTTATACGTGGATTTGATGACGAATTTTATGCACCGCATTCCCGATATACCGGAGTGCGTACAGAAGATATAAAGAAGGTAAGCGAGCTTGAAATATTGGCAGAGTCGGACGATGCCGGGGCATATATCATATTCACAAAGAAGGGTAAACAAATTTTTGTAAACGGTCATCCCGAATACGATGCAAATACTCTGGCAGATGAGTATGAGAGGGACATAAAGAAGGGATTAAATCCTGAATTGCCAAAGAATTATTTTCCAAAAGACAATCCCTTAGGAAATCCAATAATGACATGGCGCAGTCATGGTAATATGCTGTTTTCAAACTGGCTTAATTATTTTGTATATCAGATTACACCATATAATATTGACAGTGCAAAGCGCTGAGTTTTAAATAATGCTCACTGAACAAATGCGATTTCCAATCGCATTTGGAAAAATTATGACTATTGTCAAAATTTTTTGTGTAAAATCAAAGATTTTACACAGTTCGCATTGATAAAGTCTGCCAAATAGATATTTTGAGAGCAAAATATTTATTTGTGGTCATTAAATAAATTAGTAGATTAGAACACGAACGAGTTTGAATTATATATGGAATTTTCTATATCACAAAGCAGATGGTATAGAATGTGTTTATGAATATATATAGGTATTCGGAATTAGACAGAAACGGTGTTCGGTCATATAATTAAATGTATAGAAAGGCGATTATGACTATGAAGAAAAATATTATTTTTGGAGCTTTAATTTTTGTTTTAGGGTTGCTTATTGCAATTGGTCCGTTTACAATATTTCATGTTTGCATACCCGAACAATCGGAAATGTATATGAAGTGTTACCAGACAGCGCGCGCTGAATTGGGAATTGGAATTGTAATCAGTATATTGGGATTACTTTCGGCAATATCGGCATCTGCAAAAACAAGAATTGGTCTTAACATCTCAGTTATTTTAAACAGTATTGTTGCGTTTTTGATTCCAAGCTTTCTTATTGGCGTATGCGATGGTAAGCATATGCATTGCCATGCGGTTGCGCTTCCGGCACTCAGTATTTTAAGTGCTGTGGTGTTTGCTTTGACAGTTATAAATATCATAAATACTTACAGAAATGGAGAAAAAAGCAAAAATGAAGGAATTAGGATCAGCTGACCTGGCCGTAAAAAATTTAAAAAGAAAGCCGTTTAGGACTGCAGGACTTATTATACTTGTCGGAATACTTTCCTTTGTTTTGTTTGGAGGCACTATTCTTGCCGTAAATTTGCGAAACGGTCTTAACAGTATAAAGTCAAGGTTTGGAGCAGATTTGATGATTGTGCCTCTCGGAGCCAACTCCGACATGGAAAACATTCTGATTAAGGGCGAGCCGAATTATTTTTACTTTGATAAAGAGCTTGCGAACGGTATTGCACAGATACAGGGTGTTGAAAAAGCATCTTCACAGTTTTTTCTCACGTCAACAAGTCAGGATTGCTGCGATATACCTGTGCAGTTTATTGGATTTGATCCAAATACGGATTTTACGGTTCAGCCATGGATTAAGAATATTTATGAAGGAAATGTTTCTGACGGTGCATTAATTGTCGGAAACGACATTACGGTTGAAGACGGAGAAAAACTCAAATTTTTTGATAAGACATATCCTGTTGCCGCAAAGCTTGAGGAAACAGGAACGGGAATTGACCAAACTGTATTCGCAAATATGACTACATTAAAGAATTTGTTTTATGCGGCAAAGGAAAAAGGATTTTCTTTTACGGAAAACATTGATCCCGATAATATGGTATCCACTGTGCTTGTAAAAGTTGCTCCGGGCTTTGAAGCTGATGAAGTTATACATAATATAAGAGCAAATATAGACGGATTGCAGGTAATAAAGACAAAAAACATGATGACAGATATTTCGGAAAATCTGGGAGCTTTTATATGGTTTCTATACATTTTTGCCGCAATGCTTTTACTGATTGTTCTGATAGTACTGTCGGTTGTTTTTTCAATTACGGTAAATGAACGAAAAAAAGAATTGTCTGTTATACGGGCACTTGGTGCGTCAAAGCGTTATGTACTATCGGTTATTTTTAAGGAAGCCTTAATTGTAAGTATATCGGGCGGATTGGCAGGAACAATTCTGTCGTCAATATTGATTTTTCCTTTCAGTACATATATATCAGACAGTATTGGATTGCCGTATTTGCAGCCGGGAGTCGGCACTGTAATTTTGATATTGGCAGCAAGTCTTTTAATCTCTATAGCTGTAGGCCCGGCAGCTGCCATAAATTCTGCCGTCAAAATCAGTAAATCGGAAACTTATCTGACTATGCGGGAGGAGGAATAAAAATGCTGCTGAAAGTAAGCGATCTTACAAAAGAATACAAACGCGGTGGCAAAAGCTTTGCGGCTTTAAATAATGTGAATTTCACTGCCAAAACAGGTGAATTTATCAGCATAGTCGGATGCTCCGGAAGCGGTAAAAGCACGCTTTTAAGTATTATTGCAGGCTTGCAGACTCCTACTGATGGAGAAGTCTTTATTGAATCTCAACCTCTGTCGGGACTGACTGATAAAGAAATTTCCCTCATAAGAAGCACAAAGATAGGATATATTCCTCAAGGGCAGAGCCTTCTATCAAATCTCACGGTAATCGATAATGTTTGCCTGCCTTATGTTTTTACGCATAACGCTGATGATGTAAAAAAAAGAGCGTCAGATTTGATTATGCAGCTTGGTATCGGAGAACTGTCAAACTGCTACCCAAACAGTCTTTCGGGCGGCGAAAGACGCAGAGCTGTTATAGCACGCGCTCTTATAAACAGTCCTAAGATTATTCTTGCAGATGAGCCTACGAGCGATCTGGACAGAAAAAACACTAAAGAGGTAATAGAAATATTTAAAAAGATAGCAGTCCAAGGAACTGCTGTAATTATGGTAACTCACGAGAACGATACACAAAGCTACAGCGATTTTGTATATGAATTAAGTGAGGGGACACTAAGAGAAGTATTTGGTAATAAGCTGAAACTATAACGATGTCTAAATAATAACAATTAGACAAATAGATCGTTCTATGTTAAAATATATATAATATATATGTTTGATATGATTCCTTGGCGGAGGTAAAATAATGTACGGAGCAAAAAGAAAACGATTTTGTTACAGCTTGCTGTTGATTATGATAAATATCAATCGAATGTGCAAGTTTGGAAGAAATGCTCGTTGCATCTCACGCCTTTCAGCGGACTCGCATATACACATATAGCCTTGCCCGCCGAAAAACGCGACCTGCTTAGAGTATTTCTCCCTAACGGCATTGGCGAAAGAATTTCGGATTATAAATATGATGTTACAGAAAAAATAGTTGACTGAAAAAATCAGAGGCTGTTTTATGAGGCGCAGATGCCGAGTAAAACAGCTTTTTTAAATTGAAAGGATGATTAAGTTATGAAAAAAATATCTCTTGTTCTTGTGTTGGCATTGACACTCTGCCTATCGCTTGCAGCATGCGGCAGTCAAAACTCAACAACGAACACTAATCATTCTGCCGGCAGTACGGCAGCCGACAATACAGAATACAAGTACGGAAAAATTGATATTCCCGCCCTTGACGGTGCGCTTTGCGGAGCACCGATTTACATAGCATACGAGAAAGGCTTTTTTGCCGAAGAGGGCTTTGATGTTAATCTGATTTCCGCAGATTTTGAAACAAGAAAAATCGGCTTGAATAATGGAACAATACCTATTGTCAACGGTGATTTTCAATTCTTCCCTTCCATTGAACAGGGCGTTAAGGTAAAAGTGGTTGACGGACTTCATAACGGTTGTATCAAATTTGTGGTTCGCCCCGATTCCGATATTAAGACTGCCAAGGATTTAAAGGGTAAAAAAATCGGCGTAGATGAAATCGGAGGAACTCCTCATCAGGTAGCAAGCGTATGGGTAGAGCAGGCAGGGATTTCCGCTCTGCAGGAGGATGGCGAGGTAACATTCTTACCGTTCTCAGACGGCAATCTGGAGCTTGAGGCTCTTTACAGCGGTCAAATTGATGTGGCAGCAATGTGGGATCCTCTCGGAAGCGTAGCAGAAAAGGCAGGAAAAGCAAAGGTTATATTTGACCTGTCAACAGATCCGGCATTTGCAGGAAAATATTGCTGCTTCCTTTATGCTTCGGATAAGGTGTTAAAGGATGAGCCCGAAAAGATTTCAGCGCTTTTGCGTGCGCTTCAGAAGGCTCAGGATTGGATAAGCAATAATCCTGATGAAACGGTTGACATCATAATTAAAGGCAAGTATTCGCAAATTGATGATAAAGATCTGGCGGTTGAACTTGTAAAGAGCTATACATATCCGTCGGAGGCTGATCGGAGCAGTAATAAGCAGGATGTAGCGGCTGATGTTAAATATTTTGTGAATGCATTGTATGATATTGGTTATCTTACAACTGAACCTGAAAAATTTGCTGAAAGTATCTATGAAAAGGTTGATTTGAGTCTCGGTAAATAGCAGAGGTGATTTCATTTGAGCAGTTTGAAAAAAGAGCTGTTCCAGTTTCGGGGGCAGCTGAAATTTATAGCATGGACGGCATTTTCGGTTGCCGGATTTATAATAGCTATATTAATAAATCTTTTTGTGCCACAGATTGCACCGGGTGTAAAAATAAAGGATTACTCCGTCGGAGGCTTTACTTTTAATATTAACAGTGCATACAGGCTTGTGCTGCTTGCACTTGCGGCGGTTTATCTGCTTATAGGAATTTTTTCATACTTTGATATAGAACGCCGCAGTAAATATGAAAAAAGAGCTGCATTCAGATTTGCCGTAGGAATTGCTCTTGCGGTTTGGGATGTTCTGGGAACGAAGCTTCAATACCTTCCTCAGCCGTTCTTTCCTGGACCTGCCGGAATTATTGAAGCCTTTCTTGCGGAAAGCGGATATATACTGCAAAATACTTTGTATTCATTAAGACTGTTTGCAGTCGGATTTTCTGTCGGTGTGGCATTCGGTGTTACTACCGGAGTGCTGATAGGCTGGTTTCCGAAAGCATATTATTGGGTATCGCCTATATTGAATATTACCGGTGTCATACCGGCAGTTGCATGGATGCCTTTTGCACTGACGCTGTTCCCCACTCCGTTTTCGGCAGCAGCGTTTCTGATTGTAATATGTGCATGGTTTCCTGTGGCATCGCTCACTGCATCGGGAGTGCAAAGCACGCCGAAAGCACAGTTTGAAGCGGCAAGAACACTCGGTGGAAAGACACTGTATCTTGTGTTTCATGTAGCAGTGCCTCATGCAATGCCTCAGATTTTTACAGGTATAAAAACGGCGAATGCCTTCGCTTTTACTACGCTTGTAATGGCAGAGATGATGGGACAGCCCGGAGGTCTTGGATATTATATAAATGCATCTAAAGTATGGAGCGCTTACTACAAGGTCTTTGCGGCAATCCTTGTAATGGCTGTTTTGTTCAGCCTGATAACAAAGCTTGTGGGATTAATAGAAGCCCGTATACTTCGTTGGCAAAGGGGGCTTGTAAAATGAGTGATATTTTAAGCATACAGAGTGTATACCGTACATATTCAGATGGAGAGAATTCCGTAAATGCGCTAAATAATATAAATCTCACTGTAAGAAAAGGTGAATTTATATCAATAATCGGTTCCTCCGGCTGTGGTAAAACTACACTTTTAAGACTCATTGCCGGTCTTGATACTCCACAATCCGGAAAGCTTTTTCTTGGCGATGAGGAGATAAAGGGTCCGGATCCGAAGCGAGGATATGTTTTTCAGCAGGGTAGTCTTTTTGATTGGCTCACCGTTGAACAAAACATTGCTTCCGGACTGAAGGCAAGACATATTTACAGAGAAAAAAAGAACAAGGTGTCAGAATATATTGATATGGTCGGGCTTTCGGGGTTTGAAAAGGCATATCCGCATCAGATAAGCGGAGGTATGGCACAGCGCGTTGCCATAGCGAGAGCGCTTATAAATGAT
>CAMFCK010000062.1 GCA_945948775.1 uncultured Clostridia bacterium | reverse complement strand
ATAGTGTCCGATATTTGCCTTATAAGTCCACATAACATTGAAATTGGCATCAAGCGCCCAGAGTTGGTGATAACGGTTCTTGAGTATTATATTCTGCGGATAGCCTCTGCCCTCAAGATCTGCGATTATAATACAATCGTGCGCATGCTTGTCGGGAAGCGGATATTTACGCTTAAGAGCGCCGGTTTTGCCGTCATATATGCAAAATTCACCGTTCATAACGCAGAGAAATTCATTATTTCCGTCGTTATCAATATCGTATATCTGTGCCGGAATATCAGAGGCACAGGTTGTTGTCTGTTGGTCGGGTGAGCCTATCTGCCATAAAACTTCACCATCAAGGTCAAATGCTGTCGCGCACACAGCGGCATGCGGAAAATAACGCTCATCAAAGCCGCAGTCCGGCTGAACCATGACAATTTCCAAACGCCCGTCGCCGTCAAGATCGCCAAGCCGCATATGACAGCCCTTGCCGCACATTGCTGTGTCTATACGCTTCAAAAAGCATGCTTTAAGAGTTTGTTCAGACATTTATTCTCCTCCTATAAAATCATAACAAGCGTGCCGAGAACTATCAGTATGCAGCCGAGAACAGTCATTATATCTGCGTGTTCCTTTAAAATCAGAAACGAGAATATCATTGTGAATACGATGCTCAGCTTATCAATTGCTGCAACCTGCGATACGGGACCAAGCTTGACCGCTTTGAAATAGCAAAGCCAAGATATACCGGTGCATATGCCGGACAGTATCAGAAAGAGCCAGCCTTTTTTTGACAGTACGGCGAGCGAGCCTGCTTCGTGCCGGAAAATAACTATTGCCCATGCCATGACAAGAACTGCGCAGGTTCGTACGGCAGTTGCGGCTGTTGAGCTTATCCCATCCATGCCGCATTTGGCAAGCACAGATACAAGTCCTGCAAACACAGCCGACAGCGCGGCGTATATTATCCACATTATATTTCGCTTCCTTTTTATAACGGCGCTTAAAACGCTTTATTCAACGGTCACCGACTTTGCAAGATTGCGCGGCTTGTCAATGTCGCAGCCCTTAAGACTTGCAACATAGTATCCGAACAATTGCAGAGGTACTACCGAGAGCGACGGCAGAACAAGCTCGTCTGCATCGGGGATTCTTATAACATAGTCGCACACGTCCTCTGTATGCTCACGGCTTGCGGCAGTAACGGCCATAACGACTGCTCCGCGCGCCTTTACCTCCTTGACATTGCTGATGGTTTTGTCATAAAGCGCACTTCCGGTAGCAAGAGCAACAACAAGAGTGCCCTCCTCTATAAGTGAAATAGTGCCGTGCTTCAATTCGCCTGCGGCATATGCCTCTGAATGGATGTATGAAATTTCCTTCAGCTTGAGAGAGCCTTCAAGACTTACCGCATAATCAATGTTCCTTCCGATGAAGAATATGCTCTTACAGGAGAAGAACTGTGAAGCAAGATACTGAATTTCCTCTTTATTTTTCAGTATTTCGGCAACCTTGTCCGGCAATGCACTAAGCTCCGAGATGAGATTTTTGTACTGCTCATCGGTAAGCTTGCCGAGCTTTTCAGCCATATATACCGCAATGAGGTAAATTACTGCAAGCTGTGTTGAATATGCCTTGGTGGTGGCAACAGCGATTTCAGGACCTGCCCAGGTGTAGATAACGTCATCTGAGGCATTGGCTATAGCGCTACCGACTACGTTAACTATCGAAAGAATACGCGCTCCGCGCGACTTTGCCTCTTTTAAGGCAGCAAGAGTATCTGCTGTTTCGCCCGACTGGCTTATAACAATAACAAGGTCGCCCTCGCTTATCAGCGGATCATGGTAGCGGAATTCGGAGGCAACCTCCACTTCTACCGGTATGCGGCACATACGCTCAATGGTGTATTTGCCTACGACTCCTACATGGTATGCGCTTCCGCAGGCTACAATGTATATTTTTCTTAAGGAGGCTATATCCTTCGCTGTCAGGGAAACCTCATCAAGTACAATTTTTCCGTCCTTTATACGAGGAGATATGGTATCTCTTAAAGCCTTCGGCTGCTCTTCAATCTCCTTCATCATGAAATGCTCATAGCCGCCCTTTTCAGCGGAGGATACATCCCAGTTTACACGGAAGATTTCCTTTTTGATTTCTTCGCGGTCGGTATTATAGATTTTAACGCTGTCAGCAGAAAGCATTACTATTTCATCGTCCTCAAGGTAGTAGACGTTTCTTGTATGATTAAGTATTGCAGTAACGTCTGAAGCGATAAAGTTTTCACCGCGTCCGACGCCGACAATCATCGGGCTTGCTTTTCTTACCGCCACAAAACTGTCCGGATAGTCAGAGCACAGCACGCCGAGAGCATAGGAGCCTTCAACACGGTGAAGCACCTTTGTCATAGCTTCAAGAAGATCACCCTTATAATAATACTCAAACAAATGCGCAATTACCTCGGTATCGGTTTCTGATACAAACTGGAAACCTTTTTCCATAAGGCGCTTTTTCAGCGGAAGATAGTTTTCTATAATGCCGTTATGAACGACTGCGAAGCGACCTGAACTGGAAACATGGGGATGAGAATTCACATCGGACGGCTCGCCGTGCGTTGCCCAGCGTGTATGACCAATACCCATAACACCTTTGACGTTCTGTCCTCCGTCAACCATGTCAGAGAGTACACGAAGTCTGCCGCGAGCTTTTTTTACATCTATTTTATTGCCGTCATAAACCGCAATACCCGCCGAATCATAGCCTCTGTACTCAAGCTTGGAAAGCCCCTCAAGAAGAATAGGGCAAGCCTGCTTTGAACCTACATAACCTACTATACCACACATACCTATTAACCATTCCTTCCTGTGCTGTTGAACAGCACAAATTTTAACACCTTATATTTTAGTAGAAAATCACACAAATATCAAGTCTTTTTTGTAAATATTAATAAATATCATTGTATTTGATGTATAAAGTTGATATAATAGAAGCAAATCAGTTAAAATTTGCCTATAAGATATTATGACCGCGGATGCGGGCGGTAATTTGGCGGAATGGAGATATTTTATATATGGAAAACAAGGCGTATAATGTACTTGAATATGATAAAATACTTGCAAAGCTTGCCGGTTATACCGACAGCGAAACAGTAAAGGAGCGGATTAAAGGTCTTGCACCATATAAGGAGCTTGACGAAGCAAAGCGTGCGCAAAGGGAAACGACAGAAGCGGTCAGCGCAGCACTCAAGCTTGGAAATCCGGGTGTGAATTTGGCAGTTGCGAATATAGTCGGAAGCGTAAGGCGCGCTGACAGCGGCGGAGTGCTGAATCTTACGGAGCTTCTGGCTGCTGCGCGGACATTGAATGCTGCAAGAAGAATGAAAAGCTATCTTGGCGAGGTGAGCGAGCAAAGCAAAATTCTGCGCGGACACGGAGCTGCGCTGCAGGCAGACCGCGCGCTGGAGGATAAAATCGGAGCGGCAATACTTTCCGATACAGAAATAGCTGACGATGCCTCGGCAGACCTTGCCGCAATACGCAGAAAGAAAAGGAATCTTAACGCGAAAATCAAGGATACACTCAATGACATGGTGCGCTCTGCGCATTATAAGAAATTTTTGCAGGATCCGATAGTGACGATGCGTGCCGACAGATATGTAATTCCGGTACGCGCAGAGTACCGCGCGGAGGTACAGGGTATTGTTCATGACAGCTCGGCAAGCGGCGCCACACTCTTTGTAGAGCCGATAAGCGTGGTAAATGCAAATAATGAGATACGCGAACTGGAGAATAAGGAGCAGCGTGAAATCGAACGGATTCTTGCAGCTTTATCGGCAGAGGTTGCGGCAGACGCTGAGCTGCTTATTTCGGATTATAATATTATCGCTGAACTGGATTTTATATTCTGCAAGGCGAAGCTGTCGCTTGATTATAACGGCAATGAACCGGAACTGAATAATGAAGGTATAATTGAACTTAAACGCGCGCGCCATCCGCTGATTGCAAAGGACAGAGTTGTTGCAAACGATATATGTCTGGGTGAGAAATTTGACACGCTGGTCATTACCGGCCCGAACACAGGCGGTAAAACAGTTACCTTAAAAACAATAGGACTGTTTTCGCTTATGGCAGCGGCAGGACTGCATCTGCCTGTTACTGACGGAAGCCGCGCTGCGGTGTTTGAACGGATTTTTGCCGATATCGGAGATGAGCAGAGTATTGAACAGAGCCTTTCAACCTTCTCATCGCATATGGTGAATATTGTAAATATAGTCGGGCAGGTGGATTCCGCATCGCTTGTGCTGTTTGATGAGCTTGGCGCGGGTACCGATCCGACAGAGGGGGCTGCTCTTGCAATTTCGATTTTGGAGCATCTGCGTATGTTCGGCGCGCGTACAGCCGCAACAACGCACTACAGCGAGCTGAAGCTGTTTGCATTGTCAACCGGCGGAGTGGAAAATGCGTCATGCGAATTTGATGTAGAGAGCCTGAAGCCCACCTACAGATTGCTTATCGGCGTGCCGGGAAAGAGTAATGCCTTTGCAATATCGAAGCGGCTGGGACTGGATGAGCGGATTATTGACAGAGCAAACGATATTTTAAGCGATGAGGATGTAAAGTTTGAGGATGTTATAACCGAGCTGGAGCAGAACCGCGTGCGGACTCAAAGCGAGATGGAATATGCAAGCCGTATGAAAACTGAGCTTGGCGACCTGAAAAAGGAAATAGAAGACGAGCGCAGAAAGCTGAAGGAAAATAAAGCGCGTATACTTGATGATGCGCGCAGGGAGGCAAAACTTCTGGTGGTGAATGCCAGGGAAGAGGCTAACAAGATCATACGCGAGCTGGAGCGGATGCGTATAGAGGGTGTAAAGTCCGCTGAACTGGAGGAAAAAGCAGCAGCTTCGCGTGAAAAACTGCAAAAACGCGAAAAGAGTATTGATAAGGCAATGCGTTATGCCGACAAGCCTAAAAAAAGCTATCGCGAGCCGCCTAAAAATTTGAAGGAAGGCGAAACGGTTAAAATATTGAGCATGGGTGAAAATGCAACCGTGCTTAAAACACCGGCGCCAAAGGATCAGACAGTACGAGTGCAGGCAGGTATAATAAAAATGGATGTGCATATAACCGATCTTGAGCGAGTAAAGGACAACAGCGCACAGGAGCTTGCGGACAGATATGTGAAATCCACAAACGCGTTCTCCTCAAAGACGAAAAACGCGGTGACAGAGGTTGACGTACGCGGACAGATGCTTGAAGAAGCTGTGATGAATGTTGAAAAGTTTCTGGACGACTGTTATCTTGCGGGCATATCACCGGTAACGATAATACACGGAAAGGGTACAGGTGTGCTGCGCAAGGGAATAGGCGAGATGCTGAAAAAACACAAATATGTGAAGTCATACCGTCCGGGACGATACGGTGAGGGTGAAATGGGTGTTACAATAGTTGAGCTGAAATAGCGTCACATAACAAAAGCAGGAAAGGCGAAATCTGGCTTTCCTGCTTTTGCAGCTGTATCGGATACGTTCATCGCAGCGCTCCGGCAGTTTGTTATGTATCCTCGGGGAAAAACTCGGGATGATACGTCTGCTCGGAAAGCCCCATAATCTCATCCTCTGAGGTATGACAGGCATGAGCTATAAGCTGAATATTTTCAAAGGTCGGCATAAGCGTACCTTTTTCCATGCATGTAAGGTCATAAACGCTGACGCCGATAAGCTCAGAAAGCTGCCTTCTTGAAAGACCTGCGCGCTGGCGGTAGTATTTGATCTGAAGGTCTGGTTTGTTCACTTATTATCATTCCCTTCACAAAATAAAAAACGCAGGAGCTGCTTTTCGAAAAGACAACCCCCGCATTTGGAAATCAAGCTTATTCAGAAACAAAAGGCAGAAGTGCAATCTGTCTTGCTCTTTTTATAGCAACAGTCAATTGACGCTGATGCTTTGCGCAGTTGCCGCTGATACGTCTGGGAACGATCTTCCCGCGCTCAGAGATATATCTGCGAAGCTTGGCCGTATCTTTATAATCAATATGCTCAATCTTATCTACGCAAAAAACGCATACCTTTTTCTTGCTGCGGCGCGCCTTCTGCGGTCTGTCTGCTCTTTCAGGCATTTTGCTGACCTCCTTCAATTTTTATCAT
>CAMFCK010000061.1 GCA_945948775.1 uncultured Clostridia bacterium | reverse complement strand
TTCCGTGACGTCCCGCCATCTTATCGCCGACAGAGATTTTTCTCTTCTGAGCTATATAGCAGCGTACAACTTCATTTACACCCGGCGAAAGCTCGTCGCCGTTTTCTCTTGTAAAGGTCTTTACATCAACAATTATACCGTTTTCGCCGTGAGGAACTCTTAAAGAGGTATCGCGTACCTCGCGCGCCTTTTCGCCGAAGATTGCACGCAGCAGACGCTCCTCTGCGGTAAGCTCTGTTTCGCCCTTGGGAGTAACCTTGCCAACAAGAATATCTCCTGCGCGAACCTCGGCGCCTATGCGGATTATACCCTTGTCGTTAAGGTCTTTTAATGCGTCCTCCGAAACATTCGGGATATCGCGTGTTATTTCCTCGGGTCCGAGCTTGGTGTCACGGGATTCACACTCATATTCCTCAATATGAATAGAAGTGAACACATCGTTCATAACAAGCTCCTCGCTTATTAAGACAGCGTCCTCGTAATTGTAGCCTTCCCATGTCATGAAGCCTATGAGTATATTCTTGCCCAGGGCAAGCTCACCGTTTGACATAGCCGGACCGTCAGCTATTATATCACCCTTGTTCACATGCTCGCCGCACTTGACGATCGGGCGCTGATTTATACAGGTAGACTGGTTTGAACGCGCGAATTTGATAAGCTTTTGTACATGCTTTGCGCCTGTTGTATCGCCCTTAATTATGATTTCGTCCGCTGAAACCTTTATGACGGTACCGGATTCCTTTGCAATTACTGCCGAGCCGGAATCGCGTGCCACCTTATATTCCCTACCGGTTCCGACAATAGGCGAATCGGTGGTAAGCAGAGGTACTGCCTGACACTGCATGTTCGAGCCCATCAGCGCACGGTTTGCGTCGTCGTTTTCAAGGAAGGGGATACAAGCGGTAACAACCGAAACAAGCTGTCTCGGCGATACGTCCATATAGTCGATGCGGCTGCCCTCGACCTCAATGATTTCATCACGGTAGCGTGCAGCAACGTACTTGTCTATAAAATGCCCATCTTCGTCAAGAGGCTCGTTTGCCTGTGCAATTATATATTCATCCTCAACGTCTGCGGTCATGTATACTATTTCATCGGTAACAACACCTGTTTCCTTGTCCACCTTGCGGTAGGGCGCTTCCACAAATCCGTATTCGTTGATGCGCGCAAAGGTAGCAAGCGATGTGATAAGACCGATATTCGGACCTTCCGGCGTTTCTATAGGACACATTCTGCCGTAGTGCGAATAGTGGACGTCACGAACCACAAAGCCAGCGCGCTCACGCGACAGACCGCCGGGACCTAATGCCGAAATACGGCGCTTGTGACGAAGCTCCGCCAAAGGGTTGGGCTGGTCCATGAACTGCGAAAGCTGTGAGGAGCCGAAGAACTCGTTAATTGTGGCGATTATCGGGCGGATATTGATAAGAGTCTGAGGCGTAATGATTTCAAGATCCTGAATGGTCATACGCTCTCTTACCACACGCTCCATTCTTGCAAGACCGATTCTGAACTGGTTTTGCAAAAGCTCGCCTACGCTTCTTAAACGGCGGTTGCCGAGATGGTCGATGTCATCTATTGAGCCGACGCCGTTTGCAAGGCTGATGACGTAGTTTATGGACGCCATCATATCATCGACTGTAATGTGCTTTGGTGAAAGCTCGTCAATGCGTGCTTCAAGCTTCTCATGGAGATCCTCGCCCTCCTCAAGGTTATTCAATATATCCTCAAGAACTTTCTTCCTTACCTTGCCCAGACGCAGGTCTGACACGTCAATATCAACATACTCCGAAATGAGAACCATATCGTTTGACAGTATTCTTACACGGCGCTCTTCAACAATTACATCAAGCGAATTTATGCCGACATTCTCCATTTTAAGCACGGTATCGTAGGTAAGCTCATCACCTGCCTGTGCCAAAAGCTCTCCGGTTATCGGATCGATAACGTCGTCTGCGACGATTTTGCCTACTATACGCGAGGTAAGAGCCAGCTTTTTGTTAAATTTATAGCGACCAACTCTTGCAAGGTCGTATCTTTTCGGGTCGAAGAACATATTATGAATAAGGGACTGCGCGTTTTCAACGTTAAGCGGCTCGCCGGGGCGCAGACGCTTGTAGATTTCCAGCAGAGCGTCATTACGGTTATCGGTCGGATCCTTTTCAAAGGTCGCGCTGAGCCGCGGATCTTCGCCGAACAGCTCTGTGATTTCCGCGTTGGTCTGTACGCCCATTGCGCGGATAAGAATGGTTACGGGGATTTTTCTTGTTCTGTCTATACGTACCGAAAAAACATCGTTTGAGTCGGTTTCGTACTCAAGCCATGCGCCGCGATAGGGTATGACGGTAGAGCTGTACAGCGGCTTGCCGGTCTTGTCCCGGACAAAATCGTAATAAATTCCGGGCGAACGAACCAGCTGGCTTACAATTACACGCTCTGCGCCGTTTATAATGAAGGTGCCCTGTTCTGTCATGAGCGGGAAGTCGCCTAAAAATATTTCCTGCTCCTTGATTTCGCCCGTTTCCGTGTTGATAAGGCGGACGCTTACGCGAAGCGGCGCCGCATATTTTGCGTCGCGCTCCTTGCACTCCTCAACGGAATATTTCGGAGTGTAATCAAGGCGGTAGTCAAAAAATTCCAACACTAAATGTCCTGAGTGGTCGGTTATCGGGGAAATATCGTGAAATACCTCTTTAAGCCCCTCCTCAAGAAACCAGTTGTAAGAATCCTTCTGCACCTCGATAAGATTAGGCATCTCTAAAACTTCGTTTATTTTGGAATAACTGAGCCTGGTGTTTTTGCCCATATGCACCTGATGCACCATTCTTTTATCACCTCGTCTGAATTTTTGGCAGCGGTATGGTAATAATATCCTTTTTTTAATTTTATAAATATTGCTCTTGATTTTTGTATTTATATATGATATAATTACTTCTGAAATCAAGGGCGGCGGATAATATGCCCATATTAATACCATAGTACAATAAACTATACTATCATATATTCTTCAATATGTCAACAGGCATATTGTATTTTTTTCGTTTTTTAACAAAATTTTTTATAAAAGCCAGAAAGGAAAAGAAAAAATGCCGGTAATTAATGGTCATAGCGGGTTTGTTCCGCTGGGATATGATTTTATCCTTAATAAAATGCCAAAGGCGAACGGTACATATGTAAAGATATATCTGTATCTGCTTGCAAAAGCGGGCGAAAATGTGGAGTACTCGCAGATAGCGGCTGTGCTGAGCGTGCTTGAGAGCGATGTGGTAAATGCGGTGGAATACTGGAGGCAGGAGGGTGTTATAATCGTAGAAAACGATAGTATCAGCCTGACGGCGGAGGCGTGCCGCCCTGTGCAGAAGCCGCCGCAGCCCAATAGCGCTGAACCTGAGCCGGAAGAGGTGAAAAAGACCGACTATACCAGCGAACAGGTCAGCGACGCTGTGCTGTCAAGTCCTGCGCTGCGCGATATGATGGCGGTGGCAGAGGAACTGCTTGCAAAGCCCTTAAATCCATCGGAAATGGAGTCGCTTTATTGGTTTTACGACGGCCTCGGCTATTCGCCGGAGGCGATTTTGATGCTTTTAGAATACTGCGTTTCGCGTGGGAAGCCGCGTATTTCATATGCCGAGAAGGTGGCGCTGTCGTGGAAGGAGCGCGGACTTATAACACCGGAGGATATAAGCCGTTATCTGCGCGATTCCGAGCGCAGACTCGAATCCCAGAAGCAGCTTATGGACGCTATGGGCATCGGCGGCAGACCTGCTGCTGCCGGAGAGGAGCAGTATTTTGCAAAATGGCTGGGCGAATATGCAATGAGCGAAGAGATGATACTGCTTGCGCATGAATACTGCCTGATGCAGACGGGCAAGCTGTCCTTCCCGTATATGGACAAGATCCTCGAACGCTGGAATGCTGACGGAATACGCACAACTGCGGCGGCAAAGGCGGAGCATGAGAGCTTCCGCTCAAAGAGCAAGGCTTCTGCGAAGGACGGAAACGACGGCTACGGTCATAAGGATTTAGAGCAGCTTCTGCGCGGCAAATAACAGGCGGCAAGACTTTGTTCGCGGAATAAGAATAAAAATTCGGTAATTGTTTGACTTTGACGAACATTGATGGTATACTGTATAATAGAAACAAAAATTTGTGCCGCAGCCGGCGGCGGAAGGGAGATTAGTATGGCAAAACTGACAGATAAGGATTATGAAATTCTGAGATTTATACAGGATCAGCAGGCTACGCGAGGCTTCCCTCCGACTGTGCGCGAGATTTGCTCTGAAGTGGGGCTTACCTCTACCGCTACCGTACATGCAAGGCTCAAAAAGCTTGAGGAGCACGGACTGATAGCAAAAGAAGGCGCGAAGAACCGTTCGATTAAAGTCGTGGCATATGATGCAGACCGGAATAATGAGGCATACACGCGTATCCCGGTATACGGCAGAATAACTGCGGGACAGCCCATAACGGCGGTGGAGGATATAGGAGAAAGTTTTCCGGTGCCGATGTCGCTTGCGCGCAATAAGGAGCTGTTTATGCTGAAGGTGTCCGGCGAATCGATGATAAATGCCGCGATACTTGACGGAGATCTGATAATAGTACAGAAGCAGGAAACCGCCGATAACGGCGATATTGTGGTCGCGCTGATAAACGGCGAGGACGCGACTGTAAAAACCTTCTATAGGGAGGACGGACATATAAGGCTTCAGCCGGAAAATGACGCAATGTCACCGATTATAGTCACAAATGTGGCGATATTGGGCAAGGTTGTGGGAGTTTTCAGGATTTTCTGAGCCTGAGAAAGGATGATATGCAAATGAGTAAAATGTTATTTACATCGGAGTCGGTTACAGAGGGACACCCCGATAAAATATGCGATTTGATTTCGGACGCGGTTTTGGACGAGCTTTTAAGTCAGGATCCGGACGCGCGTGTGGCATGTGAAACCACATGTACCACCGGAATAATTTCGATAATGGGTGAAATTACAACAAAGGGCTATGCAGATATTGCAAGGATTGCGCGCAATGTTGTGCTTGAGATAGGCTATGACCGTGCAAAATACGGCTTTGACGGAAACACCTGTGCGGTGGTGACCTCCATTGATGAGCAGTCGCCGGATATTGCAATGGGAGTTAATGCCGAAGGTGCAGGAGATCAGGGCATGATGTTCGGTTATGCCTGCGATGAAACGCCGGAGCTTATGCCTTTGCCTATTTCGCTTGCACATAAGCTTGCGAAAAGGCTGACAGAGGTTAGAAAATCTGGTCTTTTGCCTTATCTTCGTCCCGATGGAAAAACGCAGGTGACGGTATGCTATGAAAACGGTATTCCTGTTTCGGTGGATACGGTCGTTATTTCGACTCAGCATTCACCTGATGTTGATATTCCGCAGATCAAAGAGGATCTGATAAAGCACGTTATCACTCCGGTTATTCCCGAAAGACTTCTCGGCGCGGATACAAAATATTATGTAAACCCCACCGGGCGTTTTGTTGTGGGCGGGCCGCAGGGGGACAGCGGACTGACCGGGCGCAAGATAATCGTTGATACGTACGGAGGCTATGCCCGTCACGGAGGCGGCGCATTTTCCGGCAAGGATCCTACAAAGGTTGACCGTTCGGCGGCATACGCTGCGCGATGGGTTGCAAAAAATATAGTTGCGGCAGGACTTGCAAAAAAATGCGAAATACAGCTTGCCTATGCAATTGGCGTTGCCGAGCCGGTTTCTGTAATGGCGGACACCTTCGGAACGGGCGAGGCGGACGATGAGTTGATCTCGGAGGCGGTTAAAAAGGTGTTCGACCTGCGTCCGCAGGCGATTATCAAGGCTCTCGATTTAAGACGTCCGATCTATAAGCAGCTTGCTGCATACGGACATATGGGGCGAGAGGAGCTTGGCGTTTTGTGGGAACGCACAGATAAAACGGAGGAACTGAAAAAGGCGGTTCTGGGATAGAATATATTTAATTAAAAGCAAATATAAGGGGTATAAGAAAGTTGTCCGGAGCGTTCAAGGGCATAAACCTTTATTTAATGACTGCCGAATAATCAAAAAATGTTGTCGCTATGCGACAACATTTTTTGATTATTATGCTGCAAGGTTTTTTGAATAAATATGAAAAAATCCT
>CAMFCK010000060.1 GCA_945948775.1 uncultured Clostridia bacterium | reverse complement strand
GGGTAGGTGCGGACGCTGTTTTGAGTGTAACGCCCTATTACAATAAGGCTAATACGCGTGGATTAATAGAACATTTCCGCGCTATTGCACAATGCTGCAGCTTGCCGGTCATTCTTTACAACGTACCATCAAGAACCGGATTGAACTTTTCAATTCCTGTTCTAAAGGAGCTTGCAAAGATAGACAATATTGTTGCGATAAAGGAAGCAAGCGGAAACATAAGCTATGTTGCAAAGATTGCAGCAGAGGTGCCGGAGCTTTACATTTATTCCGGAAATGACGATATGATAGTGCCGGTAATGTCGCTTGGCGGAAAGGGCGTCATATCCGTAGTGGCAAATATACTGCCTGAACAGACGCATGACATATGCCAAAAGTATCTTGACGGCGATGCTGCAGGTTCGTTAAAGCTTCAGCTTGAAATGCTTGACGTTATAAATAATCTGTTTATCGAGGTGAATCCTGTTCCGGTTAAGTGTGCAATGAAGGAGCTAGGCTATCGTGTAGGAAACCTGAGGCTGCCGCTTGCGCCTATGGAGGAGTCAAATCTTGAAAAGCTCAAAAAGGCAATGTCAGATTATGGCGTTGTAAAGCTTTAATTCGGGGGACTACATATGACAAGAATAATTTTAAACGGCTGCAATGGTAAGATGGGGCAGGTAATAACACGCCTTGCCGCTGATGATGACGAATGTGAAATTGTTGCAGGCTTTGATATAAATGATTGTCTGCCGAACACCTATCCGGTATTTACCGAACCGGATCAATGCGATATTGAGGCAGATGTAATTATTGATTTTTCGCATCCGTCAGCTCTTGACGGCTTGCTGAAATATGCACAGAAGAAAAAGCTTCCGATAGTTGTTGCGACAACAGGTCTTTCAGGCGAGCAAAAGGCGGAGCTTTCCGAAATGTCAAAGAGTATAGCCGTATTTTTCTCGGCAAACATGAGCGTGGGAATTAATCTCTTAATAGAACTTGCAAAAAAGGCAACAGCCGTATTAGGAGATATGTTTGACATTGAAATCGTGGAGCAGCATCATAACCAGAAGCTTGACGCACCGTCCGGTACCGCGTTGGCAATTGCTGACGCGATTGCCGAAACAAGAGAGCAACCGAGTGAATATGTATATGACCGTCACAGCGTAAGAAGAAAACGCAGTAAGAAGGAGATCGGTCTGCATGCTGTCAGAGGCGGAACAATAGTAGGTAAACATAATGTTATTTTTGCAGGACAGGATGAGATAATTGAAATTTCACATGAGGCAGCTTCAAAAGAGGTCTTTGCAGCGGGTTCTGTAAAAGCGGCAAAATTCATGAAGGGCAAAACCAGCGGATGGTACTCAATGACTGAGCTCATAGGGGAATTTATATGAGGGAGTCGGCTTGCTTTTTTACAGGTCACAGACTGATCGCCGAAGCTCAGCTCAATACGGTACGCAGTGCGCTTTCATGCGCGGTAATGGACATGATAAACATAGGTGTGTACGAATTTATTGCGGGAGGCGCGGTTGGCTTTGATATGATTGCGGCAGAAACGGTTGTACAGCTGAGAAATGACTACAATCAGCTTCGTCTGTTGCTGTATCTTCCGTGCGGCGGATACAACCGGCACTGGAGAGCAGAGGATAAGCAAAGAATGAAAAAGCTTATTATTGCCGCCGATGAGGTTCGTTATATCTCTGCTGAGTATGACGAGCAGTGCATGAAACGGCGCAATGCGGCTATGGTGCGTGACGCAGCCCATTGCATTGCGTGGCACAGCAGACATTGCCGCGGTGGCACGACGCAGACAGTTTCAATGGCAAAAAAAGCGGGCTGCAGTATACGAAATCTTGCAATTGAGCCTTGGTAGAAATATTAGGGGGGTGCTGCGTTGTGCAACACCCCCGCTTTTTCAGTTATCTTTTTGGTATTCTGCGCCTTCAGCTTCGCCGGACGCTTCATCAACGGGCTTGCCCAGAAACTCCGGCAGCTCCATGCCTGCCTGTCTGAACAGCTCCTCAAGAGGCGGTATCGATTTTATCATACCGGACAGGAAATTAGCGGTTGTGCTGTTTCCGCCGGCCGCGCCGCTGTCCCATACGGTCACCTTATCGATTTTAATATTCTTGATTGCTTCTACTTGAATTGTCATAAGTTCTTCAAGCTTATTTGCAATGAGAAGCTTGACTGCTGCCTCTGCGTTTCCGCCTGCTGCGTCTACTATTTCCTTGATACCTGCCGCCTGTTTTGAGAGTATTTCCTGTGCGCCCTTGGCTTCTGCTTCCATCTTTGCATAGATAGCGTCCGCCTCGCCCTTTGCCTTGCGGCGGATGATTTCAGCTTCTGCCTCTGCGTCAAGCTCTGCCTGCTCTTTTCTTATCTGAGCTTTTACGATTACGTCCGCCTGCTGAGTAGCTTTTTCAAGCTCCGCACGCGTTTGCTCGGCTATCTGCTGGGCAACGTAAGCCTCCTGCTTTGCACGCGCAGCCTGAACTGCTTCTGCAGCGGTGGCAAGCTTTAATGCTTCGGCTTCCTTTTCGCGCCGCTGTGCTTCCGACATGGATATTTCTATTTTGGCGTCATTTTCACCCTTTATAGCAGTCGCATTTGCAGCGGCAACCTGTATTCTCTGGTCGCGGTGCGCGTTCGACTGACCGATTTCACCATCGCGGTTCTTTTCCGCAACGCTCTTTTTGGCATCGTTTATAGCTTTTGCAGCGGCTTCCTTTCCAAGAGCCTCAATGTAGCCGGATTCATCCTTAATATCCGTTATGTTCACATTTATAAGCCTGAGTCCGATTTTTTTCAGTTCTATTTCAACGTTGTTTGATACTGCAAGCAGCAGCTTATCGCGGTCGGTGTTGATTTCCTCAATATCCATTGTTGCGATAACAAGTCTTAACTGGCCGAAAATTATATCCTTAGCAAGCTCCTGTATTTCCGCAAGCTTCAGACCGAGCAGCCGCTCCGCTGCATTCTGCATAACGCCCGGCTCGGTTGAAATGCCTACGGTAAATCTTGACGGCACATCGACGCGGATGTTCTGCTTTGACAGCGCGTTTGTCAAATCAACATTAATTGAAATCGGCGTAAGATCAAGATACTGATACGATTGGATAACAGGTACGATAAACGCTGCGCCGCCGTGAATACATTTTGCGCTTCTTGCCTGACCGTGAGAGTCGTTTCCCACCTTACCGTAGATAACAAGCACCTTATCCGAGGGACATTTTCTGTACCGTGACAATATACCTGCAACCGCACCGAACAAAACTATCACTATAACGCATAATCCGATTAAAATTTCCATTATTGCCTTCCTTTCATAAAACAGCTAAATATCAGCCTCAACAACCAGCACATCACCGCGCAGATCGGTAACGCGTATCTGTGTGTTGGATGCAAGCTCAGAATCGCCTAAGGTAACTGCATTAAACTCGCCGAAGCGGTTCTGCACTTTTAATACCACCTTGCCCTGTCCTGCGCCGCCTGCCGGAATGGGAACATATACCGTTCCGATTTCGCCGATGGAATTTCTTATATCAACGGCTCCGTTTTCGGTAAGCCTGCGTGAGATCTGTATAATCTTTGCTATCAAAACCATTACGGCTAAGCCTAAAACAGCGCCTATAAAAAGCCCAAGCGGCTCGTATGTCCCGGACTTTATTGAAACTATGGAAGTCCATGAAAATACAGTAAAGAATGCCACAAAGCCTTGTATTGTAAAAAGGCGCAGAGTGGAATAATCCATGGGATTGCTTCCGTCGTGACTTTGCACAAGCTCGGCTGCGTCAAAATCGACAGCGCCGGCATCAGCGTCCAAATCAAGTCCTGACGTATCGCTTACCTCAAATCCTGCACCGCTGTCGCCAAAACCAGCCAGCGAAATGATGATCTGTATCAGTAAGAGCAAAGAGGAAGGTATAGCAATACAATACAGTACCCGCATCAGCATATCTAACCCGTTCCACCATTCTGTCATAAATAACACCCCCTCTTAGTAAATATTATTTACCTAAATTATATATTATAAAAATATGATTGTCAAGGTATTTTTATAAAAATATTAATTGATACTTGATTTTTTGGGAAAAGTATGCTAATATAAAGGTAAATTTTATTTACCAAGGGAGGCGGCTGCATGAATCCGGCAGAACTCGGAAGGAGAATAAAGGAAGCGAGAATACAAAAAAAGATGACGCAGTCTGAGCTAGTCGGCGATTTTATTACCAGAAATATGTTGTCCAGGATTGAAAGCGGAAATGCAACGCCGTCGGTAAAAACGCTGGAATATATTGCGTCCAAGCTTGATTTGCCGGTATCGAGCCTTGTGCCGGACAGCGGCGGACAGCCGCAGGATATGCTGACGGAGGCAAAAACGGCTCTCGGATGCGGCGAATATGAGCAGGCGATTGAGAAAATTAAATATTGTGAAACGCTGTTTTTTGACGAATATGCGGCAATTTCATCGGTTGCATATTTTAATCTTGCGAATAAATATGAAAAGCAAGGGGATTTTAACAGCGCATACAAAGCATATAAAAAGGCGTGCGAGCTTGCTGGCGAAGGAATATATGCCAATAAGGAGCGGAAAAGCGACGCTGCGCTTGGTATGGTGCGCGTCACACAGAAGCAGGGAGAGGACTTTATGTAGCGGCATGGATTTACCATGCCGTTTTTGCATAATATTATCTGCAAATTCTGTTGTCGCATCCGTAGCCACATTCGTTGTTGCGGTCGCAGCAGCCTTCTTCGAAGCATTCGTCATCACAGTCGCAGCAGCGTCTGCAATTACGTCTTCTGCGCCAGCATTCATCGCAGTCATTGTCACAGCAATTTGAATTGTTGTCTGAAAGCAATGAAAACAGCGGATACCAATCCACCAGCGGATTTTGATTGAAAACATTCATTCTTGTTCTGCAGCTCATTAAAAACATCTCCTTTTGTAATATAGGCGTTTGTGCCGCCTGGTATATATTATGCCGACGTCAGGCGCAATGTGAACTTTCTTTGTGCAGGGACTTGCATTTTTTGTATATTTAGGGTATAATAGACAAAGAATTGTTTCGGAGGTGATTGCGTTGGGGGATTCGGCAGACGAAGATCCGTCATATCAGACGGCGTGCGTACAGATGTATCCGCGTTTTACAGTATATACCTGCCTTTTTGCAGTCACAGATGATTTTGATTTAAACTTGTGAAAGGGGTTAACATTTTAAGATGCAGAGAAATGTTTATGATATATTGAAGGAGCGCGGTTTGATTGCACAGACAACGCACGAGGAGGAAATAAGAGAGCTTTTGGGCAGGGAGAAGGTCACATTCTATATCGGCTTTGACCCGACCGCCGACAGCCTTCATGTTGGACACTTTCTTCAGATGGTGGTAATGAAGCATATGCAAGACGCCGGTCACCGCCCGATTGCACTTATCGGCGGCGGTACCGCAATGGTTGGAGATCCGTCCGGGAGAACGGATATGCGTCAGATGATGACGAAGGAGACGATTGCTCATAACTGTGAGAAGTTCAAAAAGCAGCTCGGTATGCTGATAGATTTTTCGGACGATAAGGCAATTATGGTAAATAATGCCGATTGGCTGCTTGACTTGAATTATGTAGAGTTTCTGCGTGATATAGGCGCGTGCTTCTCGGTGAATAAGATGCTTACGGCGGAGTGCTTTAAGCAGCGTCTGGAAAAGGGACTTTCCTTTCTTGAATTTAATTATATGCTTATGCAGAGCTATGATTTCCTCATGCTGAACCGTAAATACAACTGTAAAATAGAGCTTGGAGGCGATGATCAGTGGTCCAACATTCTCGGCGGTATCGAGCTTTGCCGGCGCAAGGATCAGACGCAGAGCTATGGCATGACCTTCACGCTTCTTACCACATCCGAGGGTAAAAAGATGGGCAAAACGGCAAAGGGCGCGCTCTGGCTTGACCCGGAAAAGTGCAGTCCTTACGATTTTTACCAGTACTGGGTGAACGTGCAGGATGATGATGTTATAAACTGTCTGAAGCTGATAACCTTTGTTCCGATGGAGGAAATTGCCGAAATGGAAAAATGGGAGGGCAAGGAGCTTAATGAAGCAAAGCGCAGGCTCGCTTATGAGGTGACAAAGCTTGTCCACGGCGAAGAGGAAGCACAAAAGGTTCAGGAGGCGGCAGACTCCATTTTCCGAAAGGGCGGCGTGTCCGACAATATGCCGGCATCGGCGGTACCGGACGCAGTAGGCAGAAATCTGCTTG
>CAMFCK010000059.1 GCA_945948775.1 uncultured Clostridia bacterium | reverse complement strand
CGCGCGCCTTGCATCTTCAAAGCCTCGGTCAAACGGATTTATTGCGTCAATTGCCCGTAGCTGCGGAGTTATGGGATCGGAATCCTCATTTCCGTCATCGCCTTCAACGCCCAGCGAGTCGCCGAAAAGTCCGAGATGACAATGTGCGTCTATAAGCCCGGGCATTAGATATGCTCCGTCTGCGTCAATGACCTCGCAGTCCCTGCAAAGCTCTGTGCTTTTCCCGGCATAAGTTATCGTTTTATCATAGATAACAGTTCCGTTTTCTATATTTTCTCCCGCCATAGTCAGGATATTTGCATTTATAATAGCTTTCATTCGTGTATTGCCTTTCGGTAAATCAGGAAAGTGTGAGATATGAGATTGCCGACTCTGCGGCAACAGCACCGTCTGCAGCGGCGGTGATTATCTGGCGGAGCGGAGTTTGGCGCACATCGCCGGCGGCAAATATGCCGGGCGTTTTGGTGCGCATATACTCGTCGGTGATAACGCTGCCGTCCGGAGCAAGCTCGGAGGCCTGCGCGATAAGACCGCTTTCCGGTACGCGCCCTATAGCAATAAACACCGCATCGGTATCAAATACCGATATTCTTCCGTTTACAGTATTTGCGGTAACAACAGATTTTACGCTGCCGCTGCCTTGAATTTTTTCTATGCGGCACTCGGTGCGTATCTCGATTGCAGGATTTTCATGCACCTTATCAACAAGGACTTTAGAAGCGCGGAATCTGCTTGTACGGTTCATAATAACGACCTTTTTGCAGAAGCCTGCAAGATACAACGCATCCTCGAAGGCAGTATTTCCTCCGCCCGCGACTACCGCCGTTTTGCCGCGGAAAAAAGCACCGTCGCAGGTGGCACAGTAGGATACGCCTGCTCCGGCAAATTCCTCCTCGCCGGCAACGCCAAGTCTGCGGGGCTTTGCGCCGGTTGCAAGTATTATTGATTTTGCCTCGTATATATTGCTGCGTGTGATAAGCTTTTTTACCGGACGATTAAAATCCTTTATTTCACGCACGCTCTCATTTTTAAATTCACCACCGCTTAGCATTGCGTGCTCTCTCATGCGGTCGGCAAGCTCGGAGCCGCTTATTCCGGGAAGTCCGATATAGTTATCTACATCATTGGTATAATTGACCTGTCCTCCGAAGCCGGTATTCTCAAGCACAAGGACGCTCATACCGCCGCGCGTGCCGTAAATGGCTGCACTAAGCCCTGCTGCGCCGCCGCCTATTATTGCAATATCATAAACCATCAGAATTTTACCTCTTCTATAATATATCTCGGTCTGCGCTTGACCTCCTTGTAAATCTTGCCAATATACTCGCCTATCAGACCGAGCGATAAAAGAATCATTCCGCCGATAAACCATATTGACATCATAATTGACGCCCAGCCCATTCCTGCATGACCGGTAAGCTTCTGGACAAGCGTGTAGACTGCCATGACAACGGAAATAAGAAAAGAAACCGTGCCTATTACGCTTATCATGCGTATCGGAGTAATGGAAAAGGACGTGATTCCGTCAAAGGCAAAGGAAAGCATTTTACGCAGAGGATACTTTGATTCTCCTGCAAATCGTTCTCCACGCGAATAGTATACTATGTCCGATTTATAGCCGACAAGAGGAACCATTCCGCGCAGGAACATATTCACCTCGCTAAACTGTGACAGCGCGTTAAGCGCGCGCGCGCTCATAAGACGGTAATCTGCATGATTATATACAATGTTAACTCCCAAAAACCGCATAAGCTTATAAAAGCCGACTGCGGTGAACCGTTTAAAGAAGGAATCCCTTTCACGGTCGGAGCGAACGCCGTATACTACATCACAGCCTGAATTGAATTTGCTTATCATTTCCGGAATGGCGTTGATATCGTCCTGCAAATCAGCGTCAATCGAAATAACACATTCGCAGGAATCCTTGACAGTCATCAGACCGGCAAAAAGAGCGTTCTGATGACCGGCATTTTTTGCAAGCTTGATGCCGTAAATCTCATCATATTCCGCGGCCAGTCCGCTTATAAGCTCCCATGTTCTGTCATATGAGCCGTCGTCTACAAATACAATGCGCGAAAGACTGTCGATCAAAGAGTCCGCGCGCATTTTTTCAAAAAGCGCGAGAAGCTGTTTTGAGGTTTCCCTCAAAACAGCCTCCTCGTTATAGCAAGGAACTACAATATATAAATTCACAGGCTTAATAATCATTTGTTTTCTCCGTATTATTATTCGACATCTACATCATTAGAAGAATCGGCGTCGTCAATGATGTCAGTGTCCTTGGGTTCATCGAGGATATAATCAAGCTCGTCAGTTTTATCTGCATTGCCGGCAGCTTCTATATCCTGGGTATCATCAACATCGCTGGTACTGTTGTCACCTGTTGATGCCCACGCGTCTGAGGGGCTGTTTTCGTCAGCCTTCTCAGCAATGCTTACATCAACAGCCGTAACGTCAATTCGCAGCTCGTGGCCTGCTGAAATAGAAAAGCTCTTGCCGTTCTTTGCAGTAGTAAGAGAGGTGTCGTATCCTACGTTCGTGATGCGGTCGGAAAGACGGAATGTGCCACCTTTATCGCCCGATGCAATGAACCGGAACTTTACGAACGCTCCGTCAGCGGCTTCATAGTTGTTCTCCGGATTGAAAAGGAATACGGCTTTAACCGAATTGTCCTTAAATTCCGGGTTTGCAGCGCCTACATAAGCCGGAGCTTCTTCGCCGCCGACAAAGGTTTCATAGCCGAGATACTCAAAGCTGTCAGCATCATACAAAACGCCTACGCTGCCGCCGGTTATTGTGCTGTCGGAAATGACAGCGGTATTATCCAGCGATATTGTCACGGTCACGGTTTCGCCCTTGGCAACCTCGGTTTTGTCAGCGGAAAGAGTTATTCCTACAGTATTCTGTGCAAAGGCTGTTTCTTCGTCAACACCTTCGGAAGCCATAGAAGCAAGCTCATTTTTATACTGCTTTGTTTTTATATTAACAGTATAGTTTTCAGCATTCCAGTCAACATCTGCGTTCATATTCTCTGAAATGACGCGCAGCGGGATCATGGTACGGTCGTTTATGATCTTAGGCGCAACGTCTGTTGTTACTATTTCCAGCTCGGAATCGGTTACTGTTATGAAGTTCAGCTTTCTGATTTCGGGGTTATCTATTGTAAGAACAAGACGTGTGCGGTTGTCATAGGAGTTGATGGTTACTTTGCGTTGTTCAGCGTTCCATTCAACCCTTGCGTCCATTGCCTCAAGCACACCGCGCAGAGGTACGAGAGTGCGGGAATCCTCGATAACCGGCTCCTGATCCTCAAAGCAAACGGTTCTGTTGTCCACAAAGACAGCGATCGACTTTTCGCTGTCGGCAGCTGCCGCGCTTCCTGCTGCGCCGACGGCAGTAATTGCCGCGCATAGCATAACACTTAACAATTTTTTCTTCATTATGTATGTTCTCCTTTTTTATACCGTATATACGGTATTATTGTAATCCGTATTAAAATGATACGGAAGCTGTACTAATTATAACACATAAAAATTAAATTAACAATAAAATTTAATATTTTTTTCATAAAAATATATGCAAACAGACAAAAATAATGTATAATATAATTATGAGCGGTGCGCAGAGACTGTTTTCTGCGTGCTGTCGTATTTAAAGAAAAGGGCAGGATAAATCTATGGAAATGATTATAAGCTACATAACACGTTTCCTGCAGGTATTGAAGCTGAGTGATTTATGCGATGTTGTTATTCTTGCGGTAATAATATATCAGCTTGCTAAAATACTTCTCGAAACGCGGGCGATACAGCTATTAAAGGGTATTGCTATCTTATTTATAATACTTCTTGTGAGCGACTGGCTTAAGCTGAATGCACTCAATTACATACTCGGCAATGCTATGCAGGTAGGAGTATTTGCGATAGTTGTCATATTCCAGCCGGAGCTGAGGAATATGCTTGAGAGAGTCGGGCGCTCCAAAGCCGGAAAAATCATAGATATGGTTTCCGGACAGGGAGAATATGACAAGACGATGCATGTTATTGATGAGCTTTGTGACGCTGCGGTAAATCTTTCCAGAACAAAAACCGGCGCTCTTATGGTAATTGAACGTGAAACAAAGCTCGGTGATGTAATACGTACGGGAAATATTGTTGACGCAAATGTTTCGGCAGCACTTTTGGAAAATATATTTGTTCCCAATACGCCGCTGCACGACGGAGCGGTCATTATTCGCGGCGACCGTATATACACGGCCGGAAGTCTGCTGCCGCTTACGTCAAATACCAGTCTGTCGCGCGAGCTTGGTACGCGCCACCGTGCGGCGCTTGGCATTTCCGAGGCGTCTGATGCGATGGTAATTGTAGTCAGTGAGGAAACGGGAAAAATATCCATTGCCATCAACGGTACGCTGACGCGGAATCTCGACAGGGAGTCGCTTCACCGCGCGCTGGGACGCGTATTCCAGCCGGACAATGCAATGGATATGGATAAATTTAAGTTTTGGAGGGGATCGGGAAATGCTTGAGAGAATAAAGAAATCAAGACTGTCCTTAAAGCTGTTTTCCGTAGTTCTGGCGGTGATCGCATGGCTTGTTATAACGTATACAATAGATCCGACCATAAATTATTATGCATGAAATATTCCTGTGACCTTTACCGGGGAAAGCGAGCTTGCCGCACGCGGTCTTGTAATGACAAATAAAGAAGAAATAGACAGCGTAAACGTAAAAATACGCGGAGCAAGAAGCTCTGTCATAAATGCCATTGCAACGATAAGCGCACGGGTTGATATTTCGGACATTGCATCGGTGGGCAGCAAGACTGAGAGCGTGGTTGTGGAGCTGGGTACGACAGGCGTTTCTACTGTTGACCGAAGCGAACCGTCGGTGACGCTGCAAATAGATCAGCTTGTGGATAAGGAAGTTCCGGTTAGAATTCTTCAAAGCGGAACGGAGAAAAACAAGCAGACAATAGTTGCTTCTGAAAGCGATGAGGCGAGAATCACGTTCCGGGGGGCAAAGTCGGAACTGGAGAAGGTAAGATACGCGCTTGTATCCGTGGATATTTCGGGTGTAGAGGAGGAGGTGACGCGTCCTCTTTCCTATACGCTCGTTGACGCGGAGGATGTAAAGGTCGTATGCAATACGCTTGTTAATCCTGTAAGCGAAGTAATGGTTACAAGCCATGTATACCCACGCAAAACGGTGACAGTCAGCACTGTACTTTCAGAAAAGGACCGCGCGGACTGGAGCCTGAGCGTAAAGTCACAGTCTAAGGATAAGGTGGACATAGGCATTGTCGAAGACGCGGAGGATATAAGTGAGATTGAAGCGGTGTTTGATCCGGCATCATACCGTCCGGGACAGGAGGAGTATACTATCTACTTAAGAGCCCCGGAGGGAGTATATCTGCCGGAAAGCGCACAGAGCATATCGGCAAAGCTTGTGCTTGTAAGAAAAACCGTAAAAGAGATTTCGCTTGACGTTGAGGCGCGCGGAACGGCGCAGGGACAAAGAGCTATTTTGAGTACGGGCACTGTAAGCCTTTCTCTGCGCGGTGAGGAAGCAATGCTTATTAAAGACAATATACAAGCGTATGTTGATACCTCAGGACTGAAACCGGGGCATTATGAGCTTGAGGTGCATATTGATACTGCGGAGGATATTTCCCTTGAGGAGACGGCATATATAGGTGTAAATATAGAATAAACGAAACGGGGATTGTTAATGAAGGATAAACTTGTAAGAGGACAGAGCATTGACGGAGCTATACGCGTATTTGCGGCGGTTACAACAGCCGTGGCAGACAGAGCGCAAAAGATCCATAAAAGTATGCCGGTAGCAACAGCGGCGCTCGGACGTACACTCACGGCGGCAGCGCTTATGGGTGCACAGCTTAAAAACGAAACCGATAGTGTGACGGTACAGTTTGCAGGTGACGGACCGCTTGGAAAGCTTGTTGCGGTAACGGACAGCGCCTCGCATGTACGCGGATATGTTGAAAATCCGCAGACTGAGCTGCCGCTTAACAAAAAGGGAAAAATTGATGTTGGCGGCGGAATAGGCAGAGGCAGACTAAGCGTTGTGCGCGATCTTGGACTGAAGGAACCGTATGTCGGACAGGTGCCTATCGTTACGGGCGAGATTGCAGAGGATATAACATATTATTATGCGAAAAGCGAACAGATACCGACTGCGACGGGACTGGGCGTGCTTGTTGACACAGATTACAGCGTTAAAGC
>CAMFCK010000058.1 GCA_945948775.1 uncultured Clostridia bacterium | reverse complement strand
GGTATCCATATACGCATACAGCGATCCGGTTCTGCCCATGCCGGTCTGCACCTCGTCAAAAATCAGTATAATATCCCGTTCATCGCAGAGCTTTCTCACTTTTTTCAGATATTCCGTATCCAGCGGCCGTACTCCGCTCTCTCCCTGAATAGGCTCAAGCAGCACCGCTGCGGTTTTATCGTTCACCGCCGCTGCAAGCGCATCAAAATTTCCCGGCTCAACCTGCGAAAATCCCTCTATCAGCGGTCGGTACGGATCCTGATATTTCTTCTGTCCGGTCGCCGCAACTGTTGCAAGCGTTCTGCCGTGAAATGACTTATCCAGTGAAACCACTCCGAAGCGGTTCATTTTCTTCTTATAAAAATATATCTTGGCAAGCTTTATGGCTCCCTCGTTCGCCTCCGCACCGGAATTGCAGAAGAATACACGATCGGCGCAGGTGCGCTTTACAAGTTCTGCGGCAAGCCTTTCCTGATTTTCGTGATAATACAGATTGGATGTGTGCAGGAGCTTATCAACCTGCTCATGAAGCGCCGCGGTAAGCATAGGATGATGATGTCCGAGGGCGTTTACCGCTATCCCGCCGAGAAAATCCTTAAAAACCCTGCCGTCGGTCGCGTATAAATTAATGCCCTCTCCTCTGTCAAACGCCACCTTTTGTCTGTCGCCGAAAATATTCATATAATACTGCTTGTCAAGCGAAATTATTTCCTCTAAATTCATCTTGGTTCATCCTCTTTTAAAAATATGTTTAAATTATACAACTTAATGAATAAAAATGCAATACTTTTTTTAATTTTCTCAGATATTTATACAACTTTATGTATTTTTAATCAATATTACAGCATATTTTGCATTATTTGACCGAAAAGAACTCCCGCAAATGCGACAGCGTGCTGTCATAAGCGGATTCAAGCAAAAAATGCCCGGCATTTTTAATTATGCATATCCGCGAATTTTTAAACGCCGCCGCAATTTCACGCGTATGCTCCTCCTTAATCATGTCCTTTTCACCTCCCATAACCAGCACCGGACAATCCGCGCCGGAAAACTCCTCTGCGATAAAGTTCGGCTCAAACAGCATCAGTCCAAGCAGAGCACACTTTTTGCGTGCCCTCTTTGAAAAACAGGAAACAAGCGTGTTTGCAATATAGCCTGCCGCATCGCGCACTCTTACATCTGGGCGCAGTCCGTCCGGACGCATATTCGCGCCGAGCAGCGCTGCGCTGTCAATTTTTGCCAGCCCACGCGCCATCACTCCAAGCAGTATATTACCTCCGTCGGAAAAACCTATCGCGCACGCACCCTCCGGTGCCTCCTCTTTCAGTATAAGCTCTGTATCACGCACCATCGCCGCAATTGTCAGATCCTTAACATCGCCCGCTGATGAACCATGGCCGCGCGAATCCGGCATTATTATTGTAAAATCCCCCTGCAAATCCCTGCATAAGCGGCTGAAAATAGTATGATCCTCTGCGTTGCCATGCAAAAGCAGCAGCTTCCTTTCGCCGCTGCCACAAATATAATATACAATTTTTACTCCGTCTGAATTTACGCTTTTACTTATCATAATACAGACCCTTTACATAAATGTGCACACGTCTGACATTTATTGAAGTGTAACGCTCAACGCCGTCGCGGATACGCCTTTGCACAGCAGCGCATGCAGACGGGATATTCACTCCGTACCGCAGAACCAGTCCGACATCAAGATGCGCGCCGTGTGAGGTTGAGCGCACATTTACGCTGTTTATGCGCCATACCGATTTTTCCTTCATTGCCTCATGTCGTGCAGAACTGATTATTACGTTATCCGAAATTGTATATTCGCCCATATAGCTGAACGTCGGGCGCACAATTGTTTTATCCTCAATATAATCGCTGCTGTCGCCGAGGCTTTTCTGAAACAGGCGCATAGGATGCATAAAATAACCGGAAAAATCCTTTTTTATCTCAAATTCCGGCACAGGAATAACGTGCTTGCCCTCGTCCTTGCGTATTTTCTGCGCCTCTGCCATCTCCTCAGGCGAAGCGATATCCTCTATGCGTATGATTTTTTCAATCTCAGGCAGCGACAGCGCTTCGGCAATCTTCTTTACCATGGCGTCTGACGTTCCTAAAATCATGACACGGTTTATTTTGTTATTCCTTATCGCTCGCGAAATCTCCGCCGCGGCGCTCCTGTCAACAAAAAGAGCTTGTCTTACCGATGCAAGTCTAGTAGGTGCAGTTTTTGCCGAAACACCTGCAAGCACCCGGTTGCCGGAGATAAGAAGTCCGTCGTCAACAATCGCGTCCGCACCGTTTTCACGCGCTACAAGTCCTGCACGGTGGCTCTTGCCCGTTCCGCTCGGGCCAACAAATGCAATTGTATGCATCACTCATCATTCCCTTGTTTGATTTTATATGACAGCGTCATCAGACTGTCAGACAGATGCACATTTTCCACCGCGACCTTATGCTTTAGCTTAAGTTCCGCATAGCTGTAGTTCCAAAAGCCCTTTATTCCGCACTCTGCAAGCCGTTCCGCCGTTTCCTCCACCGCACTGCGCGGCAGCGTCAGAATGGCTATATCTATATTATGCTCGCGCACATACTCTTCCATAAGCGCCGTATCCTGAACCCGGTGACCGTTTATAATACTGCCTATTTTCTGCGTGTCATTGTCAAAGATTGCGCTTAAACGGAAACCGCGTTTTTCAAAAGCATTATGATTTGCAAGCGCGTGTCCGAGATAACCTGCGCCGACAATAATTGTGGTATATCCTTCCTTAAGCCCAAGTATCTCTCCTATTTCATTGTGCAAATACGCCACATTATAGCCATACCCCTGCTGTCCGAAGCCGCCGAAGTAGTTAAAATCCTGCCTTATCTGTGATGCTGTAACCTTCATCTTTTCACTGAGCGCATTGGAAGATATTCTCTGAATGTCCTGCTTTAAAAGCTCGCCGAGATAACGGTAGTATCTCGGAAGACGCTTTATCACGACAGCCGGAACCCTTTTACCGTTGTAGTTCAATATGTTACGCCTCCGCTCCACGTTAAAACGTGTTTAGTTATGATAGAATATTATAGCACATCTGTGCCGGGATGTAAAGAAAAATTAATAATACGGCGCAATATTAATGTAGGTTTACAATATCCAAAAAGCGATTGACTTTTATATTTTATATGATATAATAAATTTGGATTTTTGTCAAAGCTGAAATCGCTGTCATGTATTACGCAAAAACGAACAGGAGATAAACGATATGGATCATGTAAAAAAAGCAAGAGAACTTTTCCTGCAGGGATATAATTGTTCGCAATCCGTTGTGGGTGCGTTTCACGAAGAAATGGGGCTTACTCTTGAAGCCGCCTTGCGTCTTTCTTCCTCCTTCGGAGGCGGTATGGGCGGTCTGCGTGATACCTGCGGCGCAGTAACAGGCATGTTTATGGCGGCAGGCATGATATTCGGCTATGCTTCACCGTCAGATGATGCGGCAAAAAAAGCTCATTATGCAAGGATTCGCCGGCTTGCGGCTGATTTTAACCGTCAGCACAGCACCATTGTCTGCCGCGAATTGCTGCAGGCTTTGCCGGGAAAGCTGCAGCAGGATCCCAGCCCGCGGACTGAAGACTATTACAAGGTACGTCCCTGCGTCCGTTTTGTGGAAACAGCAGCCGGTCTTTTTGAGCAGATGCTTTATGATTCTGAACAAACCGATTGAAAAGCATTGACGTGCAGATGCAAAAGCCTTGTACTTTTCACAAAGCGCATGGCTTTTTATTGTATAGATACTGCTTTCACATAGCTCATGTATTCATACCCGACTGTGCTTTTCATAATTTCATATTATATCTTACAAACGCTAAAATTCAAAAAATTATTTACTAAACGTCTTGACAAAAACGGAAAAGCATGTTAGAATTTTATTTGTTATGAATTACGGAGAGGTGGCCGAGTGGTCGAAGACGCAGCATTGGAAATGCTGTAACGTTAACAGCGTTCGTGGGTTCGAATCCCATCCTCTCCTCCAAATCTGAACCGTAATTTTGATACAAAATTGCGGTTCTGTTTTTTTGCCCGAAAAGCCCATAATGTCGGTATTTTCGTAAAAAGAAAAGTTTCTGTGTAACAAGTGTCGTGCTAAAATCAGAGTATTTTCAGCCACTTGCTGCTCGGTGCGTTCACTCCGAAACTTTTCCTCGAAAAATAATGCACCGCTTTCGTTTGTTTTTTAGGTCAAAAGCGGTGCATTATTTTATCACCCTATAAAAACCGTCAAAAATTTTTCTGAAAAGAAGAAAGGCAACCCGTGCGAATTGTCTTAAATGCTGTATTATAAACTGGAATTTATGGGGTTTTGTAAGAAAACATTCTATTATCTTCTGCTATTATCATACATCACGGTGTCTAATTACTTGCCTTTATATGTTTTAAAAGCAGTATACCCTTTATTATCAACAAAAGAAATGCTACTGTTATAGCATAGGCATCTCTTGTCATTGCTAAAAACAGCACAGTCAAAATACTTAATCCCATAGAAATAACTGTCAGCAGTTTTTGTCCTTTTTCAACTCTTGTTTGAGTTAGAATGACTTTTATTGCTCCGGATATTATCAACGCAGTAAACATTATCAAATATACAAATAGGTTAAAAGCAGATGTTTCTGTATATGCAAACAGATTTACCGAGTAGATATATCCGTTAATAGGATTTGGATAAAGTGGTAATATAATAAGCATAAATGAAAAAACATCCACAATGCCAAACAATAAATCACAAATTCTTTGAATATTTGACTTGTTTTCCTTTTCAGCAATAGATATTATTTTCTCACCCGAAAGCAACTCATCAATCGTAACTGAAAAGTAATTTGCTATTTCTTTTAATGAATCAATACTCGGATAACCCCTGCCGGACTCCCACTTTGAAACAGCCGTTCTTGACACAAACAAATTTTCTGCCAATTCCTCTTGTGTCAATCCTTTGTTTTTTCTCAATTCCTGAAGTTTTTCATTAAATTCCAAAAGCGTACCTCCAATTATTCTGATTCTTTATTAAGTAATATAACGACCGCTTTATAGATACAAAACAATCCCATACTTAAGAATATAGAACCTACAATATCCGTAAACCAATGAACACCCGAAATCAATCGCCCAATTACCATATATGCAGAAAAAAGTACAGCGAAAACCGTTATACTCCTTTTTAACACAGCATTTTTCAATCTGCGATTTATTTGTTCCACAAGTGTCGGCATTACTCCTAATACAATAAGTGCAGTTGATGACGGATATGAAGCTTCCATAAATCCATTAATAAGTATAGGTCTGTAATTTATCGGAATCATTTCAAAGATTACATATCCAAACATCACTAAAATGTAATATACTCCGAGAACAATAATGTCATAGTCCACCTTTAACAGACTTCTTCTTTTAATCAACTGCACCAATCCAATCATACCGAATACCATACATATAAACAGCGGCACAAGTCCTAACCAATCTGTAATAGTATAAGTGGTCATATGAACACCTGTCCATTTATGAAACCAGCAGTTAAATGTAGCAAATCCAATATCAGTTCCGTTTTGTCCGACCGGTTGTACATCAACAATTTGTATCAATAATGTCCAAACAACAAAAGCCGCGACAAGCACTCCTCCTAAAAGCATTATTCTTTTTCCGTTCTTTTTCATCTTTCTTTTTCCTTCCTCTTTTGATTTTGCCCTTCGGCTAATTCTAAAGTATCACAGGATATAAGAAAGTTCAAGAAACGCTCTGTCACACGCACGACACTATTCGTAACATCCGCAGAAATACGGTATTTTAAGAGTTTTACCCTCCATATAAATTTCGATTATCTATGAATACATTATACCGCAAAACAGGCAGAAAAGCAATCCTTTCGGACTGCTTTCTGCCTTTTGCACAAAGATTGTTTTACCAAAGTTTAGATATAAACATTGACACTTTGACCGTTTTTAAAGAAAACTGTACACATTTTATCATGCGATACTTCCATTTTTTCAACCAGTGTTATCCACAAGCTTTCGTCCCAGGTATCAATTAACTGCGGTTTATTTTCCAAGGTTTCAAAGAAAAGCCTGAGTTCACGTTCTTTATTAACCTTATCTTCTCTTTCGGCAGTTGCTTTGTTTAAGCGTTTTTCCGCCCGTTCGTATCGGCGGACGAGGCTGTTGTATTTTTTCGTATAAGCGTCTTGCGACTGCTTTTTTCGCGCATTCTCATTTA
>CAMFCK010000057.1 GCA_945948775.1 uncultured Clostridia bacterium | reverse complement strand
AATGGCTGCCAGAATATGTTCGGTTCCTATGAACCCTACACCAAGCTTTCTCGCTTCCATTGCCGCAATTTCAAGGATTCTTTTTGACCGCGGCGTGAGAGCAAGCTCGGTATTATTACCAAGCGGATCGCCGGTTCCGATTACCTGAACAATCTTTTCGCGCACACTGTCATAGCTTACGCCCCTGTCAGCAAGAGCTTTTGCACCAACTCCATCATCTGTTTTTAATATTCCGAGCAGCAAATGCTCGCTGCCGATATATCCATGTCCAAGTTCGCAGGCTATATCATGCGAATACTGTATAGCTTCTCTTGCTTTTTCTGTAAAATTTGAAAACATCATAATAAACCCTCCTTTAGGTTAGTCTGTAAAAGTTCATGCCGCAGACCTTATAAGCTCTGCACGTCGAGCATCACGCTCCGCCGGTTCAAGCTCACCGCCTGAAGCGATCTGGCGTATATGCGACGGTTCTGTAAGAACCATAAGTTCTACGGGATTTTGCTTTATCTGTTCATCTATTATACCCAGTGCCCTGCCAAGAATGTAATCTGAAAGCAATGATTTTGCTTCCTGAGAGCTAAGGCTGCGCGCATATCTCAGAGTTCCGAGACTTCGCCACAGTCTGTCTGCGACCTCGGGCTTATCCTTGATTGCTTGGCGCATCTCCTCTTCATGTTTTTTAATTTGTCCGGCAATATTTATCAGTTTGTCGATTATTTCTTCCTCAGAACAGCCAAGTGTGACTTGATTAGAAAGCTGATACATCGAGCCGTAAGCTTTAGAACCTTCGCCGTAAAGTCCGCGCACGGTCAGACCGAGTTCTGATGCCGAAGCAACTATTCTGTCAATGCTGGCGGTCATTGTAAGCGCCGGAAGGTGCATCATAACAGACGCTCTCATTCCGGTACCGGTATTTGTCGGGCAGGAAGTCAGATATCCGAACTTTTCCGAAAACGCATAGCTGCAATGACGTTCTATAGCATCATCCACTTTTCCGGCAAGCTCATATGCTTCTCTGACAGCAAATCCGCCTTTAATTACCTGCAGTCTGATGTGATCCTCCTCCATAAGCATAATACTAAGCTCATCATCAAGACCTATAACAACAGCAGCATCATTCTTTTCCGCAAGTTCAGGGCTGATAAGATGCTTTTCCATCATCACACGCCGTTCGAGCTTGTCAACATCCGACATATCAAGCTTTTTCAACCCGTTCGGAAAGAGTCCGGATTCATCATCAAGCGCTCCATATATCTTCTTTTTAGCCTCTGCCATATCCTGACGGCTCATTTTCCTTGGGAAAGGAAATTCGGTCAGATTCCTTGCAAGACGTATTCTTGTACTGACAATTATATCGTCATTTTCGTTTTGCTTTTTATACCATATCATAATATCACCCCCTATTTATGCGTCAAGGCTTTTCAATTCCTTGTGAAGGTTTGCTGCAGTTTCGTAATCCTCCGCTGCAACAGCCTTTGCTATTCTTTCCTTTAAATCCTCTATTTTTCGTTTCTTTGAAATACCCGCACATGCTGTCTGCGGCATTTTTCCTCTGTGCTCTGCGTTGCCGTGAATACGTCTGAGCGTAGTCTCTATCGGTGTTGAAAATGCTTCATAACACTCCGCACAGCCAAGTCTTCCGTTTTTCTGAAATTCACTGTAGCTCATACCGCACTTTTTGCATCTTGCCTCCTGACGGTATACAGGATATACGTCGAACCCGTCGAAAAAATTTGAAAAATCCGAAAATAAATCATACATAAAAATCACTCCTTTTATATCATTATTGCCTCTTTCAGCATTGTTCTCAATATTGATGACCTTATACTGCCGGCGTCTTTACTTTCTTTGAGCCTGTCATCAAGCACCGCGGCAGTTATAAGCCGCGCAGACCGCTCGTCTATCGCTCCGCATTCAAGCAGCAGTTCCACTGTATCGCTTGCCTGTTCAGCAGTCACCTCGTTGCCGAGTTGCTCTATCTGCTGCAATCCAGACTCGGACATGCGCCTTATCTTAAGATATCCTCCGCCGCCGCGGCGCGATTGCACAGCATATCCGCGCTCGGGCGTAAATCTTGTTCTTATTACATAGTTTATCTGTGACGGCACACAGTTGAAGATGCCCGCAAGCTCGTTTCTTCCCAGTTCCACCCAGCCATCGTCGGCTTTCAAAAGCTCGCATATAAAAGCCTCAATTCTATCGCTGATACCCATCGTCTCACCTTCTTTGACTTTGACTTTCTTTGACCTTTAATTGAATTATAGCATTGTATACTATGTTTGTCAATGAAAATATTATTAAATAAATTTTAATATTCTATGAACAGCTTGCCTGGCCGACTATTTTGATGTATAATACTTATATCATGATAAAAAAAGGATTGATATCTATGCTTCCTGTATTAAACCGTGAATATACAATTAATATAGATGCCATGACAAGCTCCGGTGCAGGTATAGGAAAGGTCGGCGGATTTACGTTGTTTATAAGCGGCGCTGTTACCGGTGATACGGTTTTAGCAAGAATCAGTAAGCTCAACAAAAGCTACGGCTTTGCCGATTTGCTCCGCATCACATCGCCTTCTCCCTTTCGACGCACTCCTCCCTGCCCTCATTTTAATGAATGTGGCGGATGCCAACTGATGGCTATGAGTTATGATGCGCAATGCGAATATAAAAAAGGACTTATAGCTGATTCACTTTTACGCATAGGCGGAATTAACTGTGAGCCGGAGTTTTTTCCTGCAACCGATCAGCTGCGATATCGCAATAAAATGGTCTTCCCGATTTCCTCCGAGGGCGAATGGGGATTTTACCGTTCTGGCACTCATCAGGTTGTACCTTTAAATGATTGCCTGTTAGGCGACAGTTTAAACGCTGATATTATGAATTGTATAAAAGATTTTTTCTGCGCAGAAAAACTGCCGCCCTACAACGAGTTTACACACACAGGAATACTGCGCCGTGTATTCACGCGTACATCAAGCATCACCGGTAACGTTATGGTAGTCATTTCCGTAAACGCTGACAGCATACCGCACCGCGAACGGCTGGTTTATATGCTGAGGCATACATCCGAGCGAATTTCTTCTGTTATTCTTAATATAAATAAGAGAAAGACAAATCTTGTTCTCGGCGACAGAAATATTCTCCTCTACGGAGATGCTGTACTCGCGGACGAGCTTTCAGGTCTGCGCTATGACATATCCTCTCACAGCTTTTTTCAGATAAATCATGCCCAGACTGAGCACCTCTATCAGAAAGTGCTTGAATATGCTATGCTCGACAAAACAAAAACTGTGTTTGACCTTTACTGCGGCATAGGGACAATTTCTCTTTGTGCCGCAGTAAAATCAAAGCATGTAATCGGTGTTGAAATCGTACCGGATGCGATTGATGATGCAAGAAAAAATGCTGAAAATAACGGTATAAGCAACGCTGATTTTTACTGTTCTGCGGCTGAAGATATTGTTCCTGAGCTTATACGCCGAGGCGAATGCCCGGATACTGTAATTCTTGATCCACCGCGAAAAGGCAGCGATGAAAAGACGCTGGATGCAATACTCGCTGCCACTCCGGAACGTATAGTGTATGTTTCCTGTAATCCGGCGACTCTTGCACGTGATGTAAAATTCCTCACACAGGGCGGTTATACTCTCGCTTGCGTATCCGGCTTTGATATGTTTCCACAAACAAAGCATGTGGAGACGGTCTGTTTGCTGTCAAGAAAAGATAAATAAGAACCTTAAAGGGGTATGAAAAGTGAAAAAGATACCTTTTGTTTTGATGATACTTTTTACCGTACTGTTAAACACATATGCAGTATCGGCACAAACTGCTGTTTTACAGGAGAATGATGCGGTTCCGACCGTAAAAACGGCAGTACAAAAATACGGCAATTACTCAACAGGTACCGTGAAATTAACCGCTATGCCTGACTCTTGTCATATTATAATAGCCAAATATAATAACAACAGATGCATCAATGCGGAGGTCAGAAAATATCGGACCGAAACAGAGGTGTTTAATATTCCAAGTGAAGCGGACACGGTAAAGGTTATGGTCTGGGAGGACCTTGACAATATCAAACCTGTTTCAAAAGCGGAAACCATTGATATGAAAGCAAGCTCCGAGCTTGAAAAAAAGGTTGAAGAAATCGCAAGGAAGCTGAGAACGGAGAAAAACCAAAATGTAATAACTTACAAAACGGAAGAAAATGAACCCCGTGCAGTGATATGGACAAAAGGAATTCAGGCGCCGCTGTTATCTGAATTTGAAAAAGAAGTTGACATTACGGATTCAAACTACTCGTTTTTTTATGCGGGACAGGATAAAGGCAGTGGCTGGTATGATGTTAACAAGAGCCTGCCGCAGGGGGACGGCGGAGATGCGAATATGTGCTATGCCGCAGTAAGCGCAAATCAGCTTCATTGGTGGCTTGACCAAAATAAAGATAATATAGATGCGTATCTTGGCAATTTGGCAGAGGGGGAAATCACTTCCGAAACACAAGCAAAGCTTGACCAATTGGAAGAACTCAGAAATTCATATAAGGGTCAGTCAAAAAGCGGAATTTATAACCTTTTCAGAAGATATTTTGAAAGCCCCAATTATGCTTATAACGCCGACCTTTTAAACGACTTTTTTATAAACGGTTATCAGGTAAATACTATGGGAAAGGTTAACACCCCGGATTTTTTCAAATGGGATCCGAGGGGCGGCTTTTTCTATGATGTGTTTGAAAAAAAGAACCTTACAAGGAGATTTTGGGCAGGTGATTATTCTGCCTTTAAGCGAGATATTATTTATTATATGAAGGACGGACAATCTATAGGTATTATTCACAATACACCTACATACGGTGTGACACATATTATAACCCTTTGGGGTGTGGAACTTGACCATAATAACGAAATAACCGCACTTTTCGTTACCGATTCCGATGACTATGAACAGCCGGAAATCGGTATGAAGAGAATGCTGCTTAAGAAAAACAGCAGTGGCTATCCCATAATAACTACAAATACTGCCGACAATAACACGGGAGCAAAGATTTTAGAATTTGTCCCCCTGTCATTGGGAGAAGAATATTGGAACTTAATGTCGTGAAATTGACATAAAACGGAGCGGAAAGATGAAGTATTTACAACAAAAGAACGGGAAATTCCCGTTCCAACAGGTATGTAATCATTGTAACACATATGCAATGCATATTTTCGTTAATTTGTGCTATATACTGTAAGCAATACAAATGTATTGCGAGGTGACTTTATGGGCAAGTTTAAAATTCCTACTGTTTCGTCAACCACAAATAAGACGGTACGGTTTCCCAACAATAAAATCGATAGGGTTGATAAAGCTATTCAGGGAAAAGACTGCACTTTTCCTGCTTTTGTAATATCAGCCTTCCGAGCGGCATTGAAGAAATATGACAAAGATGAGTATGGGAATGTTCGTAAAGAGTATAAATTCAGATTAAGAAAGAAATCGGTAGAGGAATAATGTGGTGAAGACAATAAAAGTAGTGGCGGCGGTCATCTGCGATTATTTAGAAAATACAACTAAGATTTTTGCCACTGCCAGAGGGTATGGTGAATTCAAGGGAAAATGGGAATTCCCTGGAGGAAAGCTTGAAGTCGGAGAAACATCGCAGCAAGCTCTAATAAGAGAAATTCAAGAAGAACTTGATGTAAAAATAGAAGTTGGTGAATTGATTGATACCATTGAGTATGATTACCCTACTTTCCATTTAAGTATGGATTGTTTCCGGTGTGTTGTGGTAGATGGAGAAATCATTCTCAAGGAAGCAGAAGCTGCAAGATGGCTTGATAAAGACGAATTGTATAGCGTTGATTGGCTGCCGGCTGATATAGCGCTAATTGAAAAATTACAGAATAGCCTACTAATGTGAGACATCAGATTTGACATCGGCATTCTATAGAGAATGTGGAAAAGGCCGTTAAATCAACGTTTTTCGGTGTTTTTGGACTTATTTCCGAAATAGCCTAACTATTACATGTGGAGACGGTATGTTTGATGTCACGAAAAGATAAATAATGCCTAAAAAGCCTTATTTTAAGCCTTTTCCGGCAGTGTCAGCTTATGACATCTATATCGAACACCACTTAAAATCGCTCTATGGAAAGTGGTCGAGATGAATAATCTGTGAAAGGTTGTAACCTCGGATTAGATAACGCAAATTGAGTGTGTGGATTAGATGTCACGATTTTTGCTTGTTTTTTCAGACTTGGCAACAAATCCGGCAACTC
>CAMFCK010000056.1 GCA_945948775.1 uncultured Clostridia bacterium | reverse complement strand
TCATGTCCGGCAAAAATCACATCCACCCCTATTTGATCATTTAAAATTGCATTGTATGTATTTCTGACATTTACCTCTGCATAATGATCTCCGTTAGTATACAGCGGATTATGAATCATAACAATATTCCATCGTTTTGCATTTTTTACTAAGTCATATTTAATCCATTCCGTCTGGAGCGTATCATTATATGCCTGTGCATTAATATCTATAATATGTGCATTTCCATAGTCGAATGAATAATACATTCCCTGATTTACCGGAGCAGTTGTCGGCATTTTATAGTTAAACCGGTAGGAATATCTGTTCCCGTTCATTGCGTCATGGTTGCCCGTAGTGCCTGCAAATATCGTTTTGCCCAATACGGATTGAGAGGATGAAAAGAACATCTGCCACTGGTCCTCATTATCACCGTTATTTACATGGTCTCCTCCATGCGTTATAAATCGAAAATCCGGGAATTTATTAGCCGCACGGCTCAAGGCAGTACCCCACGCGGCGTATCCGGTGGCATTTGACGCTTGTGGGTCGTTTACATCCAAAAATGTAAATCCGCCCTCCGGCACCGTTTCCGGTGCGGTTGTAAATTCCCGTGTTTCGCTCCATACCGTTCCGTCTCCCACACGATATTGATAGGTTGTCCCCGGATTAAGTCCGTCAATCACAACCTTGTGCCAGCGCCAGTTGTCAATGTCGCCTGCCTCGCCTGTGTACTGCTTTGCTGCTGCAAAATCGCCTGCCGGCTTTGGAGCAGCCTGTACAACAGCTGCAGAGTTGTTTTTTTCCGTAACCCAGTTTAATCCAACCTGTGTTTTCAGATCTCCGTGCGGCGTGCAAACAATTTGCTCGGGCGCACTGCCATAAGTTGTCGCAAATACGGGAACTGTTGCTGACGCCATAATTATTGCCGCTGTCAGCAGTAATGATATTATTTTCTTAGTTGTCATAATTTTTTTCCTCCTTGGATATTCAAATATTTATAACATAACTTCAATGAGAACTTATGCAAGGTTTAAATCGGAGCAACGCTCTGCTTTGCTTGTAAGGAGCAAAGCTTGCGACAGATTGCAAGCAAGCGCAGGGAGCGTTAGCTACTCAGAATTTCAGCGGGAGATTAAAACTCCCACTGAAATTCTGAAATGGAACCCGCCGCCTTAGAGGCGGGGGACATCTGCGCGCAGGTTATAAATCCGGTGAAATTAAAATTACATCGGTTGCAATGTTATTTACGGTTTTTACAACGGCAAGATCTCCCTTACGAGTAATGAAATTGCCGGAGGGCGATGTGATAACATCCGCAAAATCAGATTTCTGCACCGGATGTCTGTCGTGTTGATTGATTCTGTAATAGACTGTTTGGTCATCCGTAACAATCATCGGAGCAAAGCTCATGCGTTCAAGCAGTGTTGTCGGATATACCGTGTTATCCCTCGCAAGCACCAGCTTCCCGAAAAGCTTGTTTTGATATTTTTCCGTTACTAAGCCGTAGTAATAATTCACGATCTGTTTGGGGTTTGACGCATCACTGTAAAAATTCACTTTTGAAAGAATAAGCGAGCCGTCGCCGTAAACATCAGGCAAATAATTTTCAGCCATAGCAACATTAATAACAATACTGATATCAGTTACAAGTCCCCGTATATTTTGGCTGTACAAAATCAAATCCCCGCTGCCAAGCTCCTCCGTTCTTCCGCTCAAAAAGTTCTTGATGCTCACATCGTAATCAAGCACCATACGCTTCTGTTCACCTTTTTCATAACCATACAATACGGTTACATCATCCCCGTATTCATCCGGCTCCAATGCTGTATTATTCACAATAAACAAGTTTTCCGTTACAGTTCCCGCGCGAGCTGCATTTACGGTAACTGCGGCTGCACATTCATTTCCGTCGCCCATATCAAACAGTGAAATAGCCGGTGCAGATCCGTCACGGAGCATAGAAACAGGTATTACGCTGATACGATTTTTTATGTTATCTACATTCTGCACGGTCTCATCACCGCTTAGCGAAATGTCAAAAATAACCGTATTGTCAGTTAAAAAGGCATCACCGATACATTTTAAGGCTTTATCATATTTAAAGGTTTCATTAATTTCCGGAATATTGTCACCCTCCGGCTGATTGTATTTTCTGTCAAGTGTAAGACGTCCTTTGTCATTCTTGCCTGTTGCATTGTTAAACGGGAAGCTGATTGTTCTTATTTCTCCGTTATTATTCAGTTCAAAGTTTACCAGTGTTCGGGTGTTCAACGTTAAATCGCCGTTCATGTCCGTTAAATATTTCTCAACCAATGCATCACGCTTCAGAGTTTCTGAAAAGCCACCGTCGCGGACAGTTACATTTTTCGCAAAATAATAGGAGGTCCAACCGCCCTGCGGCAAATAGACTCACATGGCAGGAATTTCATCAAAGCCTGTATCTACTATACCGTAAGCCAATACAAAGGCGTAATTTTGATACGGCATTGATTTTAAGTCTTTCATGATGATAATTCCCTGCATATTCACAAAGAATTTTCCTTCATCGCCAATCGAAAACAGGAAGTCATCCTGTCTGAGATCGTCAATTTCTATATAGTCATACCACTTTCCGTTAAGTTCAAGCTGCATTTCTGACTTGTCAATGCTTGAAATCTTTCCTTTTATGCTTCCCTTTGTGATAACGACTTTAGCCCATACAATATTGCGTCCATCCGTTTTTGCCTCGGCAATGCTCAAAACATCTCCTTTTTCAATATCACTGAACGCAGCTGCCTCGCCTGTGCTTTTTACATACGCAACATGGAAATCATTATCGTATTCGGGATCAAGGAAAATACTCTGAGGAACATCTGACAGCTTGTTGTCTATCCTAAAGGTCTGCTTGTCCATTGAACCTACAATACAGTCACGGTAAACCTCTGCCAAAACGTTTTCTATACTGCCGTCACCGTTATTGTCAATTAGTGTATACCAGCCATAAAGATATGCCAGTGTATTCTCGCTTTTATACGGCTTCGAAAGACTTTCCGCATTTACTGCACCGCCGTATACACCGTTGACATATAACCGGGCATCATTACTCACGGAAAGATTTCTGATTTTACCTTTTTCATCTATATGATTGATTTTACCATCCTTAAATTCAACATAATCCTCCTGCGGCAAACGATAGACCGTGCTGTGCTCTTCGGGCAGAACCGCAATAATATTCCGATCGTTATCACTGTCATCCAGTACAAACACCTCAATCTGTCTTGCAAGATGGCGGTCAATATCCGGAATATCACTGTAAAACAATTCTTCTCCGGAGATTTTGGTCAGGTTTCCGTTGTCACTCAGCTTACTTGCTCTAAAAGACATTTTTACAACATTTTCCGGAAGGCTCGAATTTATGTCCGTGTAATGAGTCTGCGTAATAACTCCTTCTGCCTGTGTAAGTCCCAGATTATCCAAAATACACGTGTTTAGCTTATGGTATGTGTTTCCGCCGGGCGAATAGCTTGATGAACCAAAATACGGTATCAGAAAGGCATTGTAAACCATCCGTGCAGCATCTTGTGTTGTAAGCAGACTATCCTGCTCAGCAGTAATTCCTTTTAATATTCCGGACTCATTAATTATCCTTGTTTCATTAGCTGCCTTTTTTTCTCCCGTGAAAAAATAGTCATATCCCAAGGCTGATAACAACTGAAGTGCCGCCCCTTTGACGCTTGTGTCATAACCGCTCTTGCGTTCCGTAAGCTTCAGACCGTTCATGATTTTAAGGAACGCATTGCTAACAGGAAGCTCCTTGTCCGGCATAGCTGCTGCATCAATAATCTTTAAATCTACAAGCAGCTTCATGTATTTTGTCATTTCTTTTTGCTCATTCCCGATTGCAACAGTGGTATCACCATTATTCTCCGTCAGTTCAACCAATCCGCCGCCGAATCTCCTGCTGATTTTTTTTGAAGGAGGCTCAACTGCTGCCCCGTTTTTATCGAGCTTTAACAGAATATTGGCAGTGTCGTAAATACGTATTACATTTCGTCCGTCCTGAACAGATACAATACCTGTCACCTCAACAGTACACCCGTACTCAATGCGCGGATCATACTGTCCCTGTCCCCAGCTGCCGAGAGAAGACCCAATGTAGCTGTCTATATATATCGACGCTTCACCGCTGCTGTCACTGACCGTCAAACATCCTGCGCTCTCTCCCGATACCTTACCCGTAATCCGAACGAGATTTCCGGTCATCCTGCTGCCGCTGACTTCCGACGCCTTTATGCTCTGCGGCTCCGGCGCATGGTCCTTTCTTGATACGACTGTTAAATCTTTAAACTGGTCATATACCACTATTTCACGCTCTCCGCCATAGCTGCTGACATATCCCTTCACATTCAGCTTCCACGTCTGATAACAGTAATTTACATCCCTGTTAATTCCATAGATACGGATTCCGCCAGTTTCATCCTGAAGATAGATATAATTTTTAAACGCTGTACCGTTATGCGATATAGCTTCAGACGGCGTTACAACAGTTCCCGTAACAGATACGAAGCTGCCCTGCATAGAGCTGTCCGTTTTCAATTTGCTTACATCAACATCCTTATAATCGGGCTGTGGCAACAGCCAATCGAGCAGATTTGCACTCACATTATAATTAGATGAAACGCGCATACTCTCCGGTTCATATGTTTCTTTAGAAAACAGCTGTTCGTACATACCATCCGATGAAAATTCCAATTCTGCATCAGAAAGAAAATCACTGCCTGCAACAGCTATTTTACAGCTGCCCGATAAAACCTCTGCCATAAGCACAGGATGACTGCTGTCAGCCATTACCACAGACTCAGTATTACTGTCTGTTTTGACCTCTATTGCACTGCCGTTCTTTATATGAAAAAACATATTTTTAATTTTTGTGTCCTTGTCGAGATCCGGATCTATAATTCTGTAATTTGAACAATTTCCGTACTCCTGTGATTTAATATCCTCAGAAGTCAATTTATCCGAAAACCGCAGACCGCTTCCTATATTCGCAAGATAAGCGTTCGTCTTTTCTATATCTTCTCCATTTTTGAAAAGAAGTAAATTCTTCTGTTTTACTTCCTCCAAAAGTCCGGCGGACATCTTATTAAGCTCCGCAGAACCCGTTATAATAAGCCCTGCATCTCTGACTTGTTCATCATTCGGCGCAGATACAACAATTACATTTACACCTTTTTGCTTCAAAAGCTCCCGTATCCGAACATAACTGTCCGCATTGTCAGTTATCATCAGACCGTTTGTAATCTCATCTCTTCCAAAAATGCGATAAACCACTCTGTTCAGAACAGGTTCTCCGTTATCCGGCGTAAGATATATTTCATAAGGAACAATTCCGCGCGGATGTGCGGTTAAAGGAACTGAAACCACCGTACTTCCGTATGTATCAGCACTCCAGTCATAACCGTTCACCGAACCGCTTCCCTCAAATATTTTCTGCCGCTCTTTTCCGCCTTCGTATACCTCAAGCTTAAATCCTCCGCTGTAATTTAGACTGCCGACTGTAATATTCATTGTATTCGGGCGATTTTCAGTCAACACCTCTGAAAACAATATATCCACAATCTTGCATCCGTCTGCAGCCGCACTTACAATTACAGTGTAGCTGCACAAACTCACCAAAATTGCAATAGTCAACATTGTACATAAAAATCTTTCTGTTAATTTCTTCATGGTTCCTCCTCACACATAAGCAACTGTGCTTGTTTCTTTTATACCCTTTTACATAACTATACATTTTTAATTATAAGCATATCATGTAAACTCTGCTACCGTGTTTGGGTAAAGTTTATGTAAATACAAGTAAAAAAATCTTTCCCAAAATTTTGGAGAAACTGTTAGCTTTATTATGATTTATTCATATATTTTCTGTTTCAGTCAATATTTCTGCTACAAGACTATATGATATGTTTTTTATTTCAATCAAGAAACAATCTAACACCCTCTCAAATACCAATTATGTATAATTAAGGCTGTTACGATTTAAGATATATTATATCAGATATATTTTACTTAAAATTTACTCAGTTGCGGTATCAGAGTTTACATATATTTGTTAAAATATTATTGTACAATAAGGTACAAATATAAAATATCATGGCAAAGGATGTCATGAAGGAGGCAAAAAAAGATGAAAAGAATACTGTCATTTCTATTGGCATCATCAATGATTGCAGTTGCAAGTACGGCAGTTACAATATCAGCGGAGTCAAATATCGGCATGATGGATGTCGGAGTGTCAGATACTATTACTCCAAACAACCCGCAGATAAAAAACATTATTATTATGATTCCGGACGGTCAG
>CAMFCK010000055.1 GCA_945948775.1 uncultured Clostridia bacterium | reverse complement strand
AGAAGGACAGGGCTCAATCAGCAACGCTGATTACGTTGAATATACAAAGTCCCAATCCGGAAATACTGTATTCAACACAATACTTCTTCCCGAAAATTCCGGCGAGGATTATGAGGTATATGCCGCAGAGCTTGAACTTGACAATTTTGACCGCACCGAGGCTACCTGCTATGACTTTAAGATTATTGAAAAGAGTACCGATGCTGCAGAGCATTATCAATACTTTATGCGTCATGTTTCCGACGCGGCATCAGATGTGAATACTGATTCACATTCCACCGACGCAGCCATGCTCTTTGTACAGCTTGATTCTGACAGCTCAACGCTCTACGCAGCTGCGCAGGACGCACGCTATGTCACAAATAACATAACCGGCAATACAATAATCAAATCAGATTCCAAATTATCTGAAATCGCTTATCATATTTCCGGAAACTATGCTGTAATCGACTCAAGCACGCTTAGCGCGGATATAGCAAAGGAAAACAACCTTACGCTTTATGCAGGCGATACTCCTGTCAGCGCTGTGCTGTTAAACGGAGAGAACGTGAGCTATACTCTTAAAAACGGTATGATATATCTCGGCAAGGCAGCAGATGGAGATCCTTCGGATCCAACACCGACTCCTACGCCTGCTCCTACCTCTGCTCCTTCGCACAGCTCCGGCGGAAGCAGCGGCGGCGGTGGCGGATACTATGTTTCTGCTCCGGCAGTCTCCCCATCTCCTGCGCCCGATGATACAGCCGCTCCGTCAGACCGTATTATGAGCGATGAAATGGCGGCTGAGCTTGAAGGGCACTGGGCACAGGCTGAAATTTCACAGCTGTATGCCGACGGAATTATTAACGGTATTTCGGAAAGCTCCCTTGGGCTAAAAAACAATGTAACACGTGCTGAATTTGCAGCTATGCTTGTTAATCTCTTCGGACTTGAGATACCAGAATACAACGGCACTTTCACAGATGTGGCGTCTGACGACTGGTACGCAGGATATATTCAGGCTGCATACGAAATCGGCATAATAACAGGCTTTGACGGATGCTTCGAGCCGAACGGTCTGATTACCCGTGAGCAGATGTGCGTAATGCTTGCCAACGCCTGCAAATATGCACAAGCAGAAATTGAGCCGTGCGAATTAAGCTTTACCGACAGCAGCTCTATCAGCGGCTGGGCAGCAGATGCCATCAGTATAGCCGCAGGCGCCGAGCTGATATTCGGACGCGACGACGGAAGCTTTGCACCAAAGGATAACGCAAAGCGCGATGAAGCATTTGCGGTTATTTACCGGTTAAAGCAATACCGGAAATCAGAATGATTTTATATATCGGCTGACAGTACCTTATTAATGTCTACTGAACAAATGGTTTTGCGAAACCATTTGTGTGAAATTTACAATTTCACACCTAAAAATAGCATTAAAATGCTATTTTTAGGTTCACGACATTGATTGACTGACTGTTTGTGTCGGATGTCGGGAGACGACAGCCGACACAAAGTGCAAGGTTTTTGGCAAAAAAGCACAAAAACCTTGCACCTGAACAATTCTGAAACGCTTACAAAACGCTATGCGGCTGCGTTTCAGAATTGTTCAGCAGTCATTTATTAAAAACTCCCGTATGAGAAAATTCATACGGGAGTTTTTATGTGCTGGTATATTGAATTTTGTGTCCACACCCTGACAGCCCTGCTGTCAAGCGCCTTTTTCCCGCAGCTGCAGAGGAACGCTGTCATAAGCACAGCTAATAATACCGATATGATTTTTTTCATTTTTTCAAATCCTTTCATATGCATATGCGCTCACCATTTTTTCTGTTTACAAATACAGCTATATCCACCGTCTTACAGCTTCATTATATTATCACGCGCTTATGTACCGCCGCAGCAAACCGCACGGCGGAAAAGACTTCAGCTTTTTGACTTCGGCTTAAATACGATTGCAGACAGCAGACCGAAAATAACCGCTGCTCCGATTCCCATTGCTGAAGCCGTAAAACCCCCGGACAAAACTCCGGCAAGCCCGTTATCTGCAACAGCGCGGTACACACCCTTGCACAGATTATAGCCAAAGCCGGTCAGCGGCACGCTTGCACCGGCTCCCGCAAACTTAACCAGCGGTTCATACAATCCTAAAAGCTGCAAAAACACTCCCGCAACAACATAGCAGACCAGAATACGCGCCGGTGTGAGCTTTGTCTTATCGATAAGGATCTGTCCGATCACGCAGATCAGTCCGCCGACAACAAACGCTTTGATATAATCCATTTACTTACTCCCTTCTATAACGATTGCGTGAGCTATACTGGGTATGCTTTCACCCTGATATAATGCCTGTGTATTCATAAGTGCTCCTGTAGCCATCAGTATCATTTTTTTAATTCTTCCCTGTTTGAGTCTGTTCATGATTTCCGAGCTGAATACACTTGCGATACACCCGCAGCCGCTTCCTCCGGCATGTACATCCTGCCCTTTTATATCAAATATCATACAGCCACAGTCCTCATGCCGCGAATATATATCCTTGCCCTCGCGGCTTGTCATATCGCGAAAAAGCTCTGAACCTACCACGCCGAGATCGCCGGTAAGTATCAGGTCATAATCCTCAGGCGCAGTGCCGGTATCATTGAACAGGCACATAAGCGTATCCTTTGCTGCCGGCGCCATAGCCGCGCCCATGTTGTTTGCATCGCTTATTCCCATATCCAATATCCTTCCTGCCGTCACACTTGAAATATTAATTCCCTCTCCCGGCTCTATAATTGCGGCTCCGGTACCCGTTACTGTCCACTGTGAGGTGGGTGTTCTTTGTCCTCCGTAGTCAAGCGGCATGCGGAACTGCTTTTCCGCCGAGCAGAAATGGCTTGAAGTCACACAAACAGAGCGACGGCAAAACCCTGCGTCAACCATCATTGCCGCAAGCGCCATGCTTTCACAAAAGGTTGAGCACGCTCCGTAAAGTCCGAAAAACGGTATACGCATATCCTTTAGCCCATAATGCGCGCCTACGCACTGGTTGAGCAAATCGCCTGCGAACATACAGTCTATATCTGACTCACGCACACCTCTTTTTTCTATTGCAAGCCTGACCGCCTCTCTTTGAAGCTTGCTTTCCGACTTTTCCCATGTATTTTCGCCCCACATGTCATCCTCAAGCGTTACATCGAACACACGCCCTAACGGTCCCTCACTCTCTTTTTTGCCGGCTATAGACGCCGCTGCAGAAATCTGCGGCTTACTGTCAAGTATAAAAGTCTGCTTTCCTTTTCTGCTTGCCATAAAATCACCTCTGTTTACTTATTTTCTCATAGATCGTGAAAAATATTCAGCGAATTTATCAGCAGCGGCTGCTTCATTCAAAATTAGTCAAATATTACCTCTTTTGCTAACCCGGTTAGCATTCCTCTTTTGCCACAAACAGACCTCTCTGTCAAGTACATAAACGCACAAAATACAGTAACAGACTAAACTCCTGCCCGTCATTTTGCAATTTTTATAAATGCTTTCCGTATTCGGATGGAGTAATACCCTTATACCTTTTAAAAACCTTTATAAAATAACTCAGATCGCAGAATCCACAGCCAAGCGCAATATCAGTCATACTGTCATCTGTTGAGGCAATCTGCTCGCAGGCGCATTCAATACGGTAGTAATTAAGATAATCAACCGGAGTTTTATGCGTCATTTCTCTGAAAACCCTGCACAGATATCGGCTGTTCATTCCGCTTGCAGCAGCTATATCATCAAGAGCAATCTGCTCCGAGTAATGCTCCTCAATATATGCAAGCGCATTTTTCAGACTTTTAATCCGCCGCTTGTTCTTTACAGCCGCTCCGTCAGCTTCAACTCTCGCAAGCTCTCCGAAAAGCTGCATAACCGCTCCCTGTACAATCAGTCGGTATCCCTCTTTTTTTGAGCGAAGCTCGCTGAATATCTTTTCAACGAGCGCCTTCGCAGAATTATTTTTATTCAGCACATCCGGTGCCGGACGCCGCACATTGCTTATAAGCTCTGCACTTCTTTCTCCCTGCATCATGCTGCGGCGCAAAAATGCATCCGGCTCAAATACAAGGCATTCATACTCAGCCTCATCGGGCATACCTCCGTGCATCATACCGCCGGCAACAAACAGTGCCTCGTCCTTTTTTATCAAATATTCCTCTCCGTTTATCATTACATTAAAGCTGCCGTCTATCATATATATTATTTCATACTGTGTATGCCAATGGTGTACCATATTATACCTCGGATGAGTTTTTGTTATATGATAGTACGCATACGGGAAATCCGGTGTTCCATGTTGTCTTGTTTCCTTATATTCAAGATATTTCATTTTTATATTCCTCCGGTAAAAAAGTGAATATTTTACTATTTTTTTATATTATATCACAGGCAATTCAGAAAATAAAGAGGTATAATATTATTATAAAATATTTTGTAAAGGAGAGAACAAAATGGCAAAATCAAGATTGATCGGCGAGTACCCGGTAATAGGAATACGTCCCACCATAGACGGAAGGCGCGGTCCTTTGAAGGTACGTGAATCGCTTGAGGAACAGACAATGAACATGGCAAAATCCGCCGCAGAGCTTATAAGAGCAAATATAAAATACACAAACGGCGAGCCTGTCAAGGTGGTCATTGCCGATACAACTATAGGCAGAGTGGCTGAAAGCGCAGCCTGCGCGGATAAATTCCGCCGTGAAAATGTAGCTGTTACGCTGACGGTAACTCCCTGTTGGTGCTACGGCTCGGAGACAATGGATATGGATCCGATGACTATTAAAGGCGTATGGGGCTTTAACGGTACAGAGCGTCCCGGCGCGGTTTACCTTGCAAGCGTTCTTGCAACACATGCACAGAAGGGGCTGCCTGCATTCGGCATCTACGGGCATGAGGTCTGCGATGCAGACGACACCGAGATCCCTGCTGATGTACAAGAAAAAATCCTGCGTTTTGCCCGCGCAGGAGTTGCCGCTGCGACTATGCGCGGAAAATCATATCTGCAAATCGGCTCTATCTGCATGGGTATAGGCGGTTCAATAATCGACTCTTCTTTTATCGAGGAATATCTCGGCATGAGAGTAGAATCTGTTGACGAGGTGGAAATTATCCGCCGCATGAACGAGGGCATATATGATGAAGCAGAATTCCGCAAGGCTCTTGAGTGGTCGAAAAAATACTGCAAACGCGGCTTTGACAAAAATCCGCCTGAAGTTGCAAAATCTGCCGAGCAATGCGATGAGGACTGGGAATTTGTTGTTAAAACTGCCGTTATCATAAAGGATCTCATGAACGGAAATCCAAATCTGCCGGAGGGACGCGAGGAAGAGGCTGTCGGACACAATGCTCTTGCAGCAGGCTTCCAGGGACAGCGCCAGTGGACAGACTTTTATCCGAACGGTGACTTTGCAGAAGCAATCCTTAACACCTCATTTGACTGGAACGGCGCAAGAGAGCCGTATATACTCGCAACCGAGAATGACGTTCTCAACGGTCTTGGGATGCTGTTTATGAAGCTTCTTACCAACCGCGCCCAGATTTTTGCCGACGTTCGTACATATTGGAGCCCTGAGGCTGTTTTGAAGGCAACCGGTTACACTCTTGAGGGCAAAGCGGCAGAAGCAGGCGGCTTTATACATCTCATCAACTCAGGCGCAGCCTGCCTTGATGCCTGCGGCGAAGTAAAGGATAAAGCAGGCAATGCTGTTATGAAGCCGTGGTATGACATGACAGAGGATGACATAAAAACCGTTATGGATTCTGTTACCTGGAATGCGGCAGATTTCGGATATTTCAGAGGCGGTGGTTACTCCTCGCGCTTTGAAACAAGAGCCGAAATGCCAGCAACAATGATAAGGCTCAACCTTGTAAAGGGGCTCGGACCTTGTCTGCAAATTGCCGAAGGCTATACGGTATGTCTGCCGGAGGAGGTTTCCGACAAGCTCTGGAAGCGCACCGATTACACATGGCCGTGTACCTGGTTTACTCCGCGCACTACAGGCAGCGGCGCTTTTAAAACAGCATATGATGTTATGAACAACTGGGGCGCAAATCACGGCGCAATCAGCTATGGTCATATCGGCGCAGATCTCATTACGCTCTGCTCTATGCTGCGGATCCCCGTATCAATGCATAATGTGCCCGAAGAAAAGATTTTCCGTCCGGCTGCATGGAATGCTTTCGGAATGGATAAAGAGGGCGCGGATTACAGAGCTTGCGCTAACTACGGTGCGCAGTTTAAAAAGTAAGGTGTAAAAAAATGACATATACGGAAATAAGAGAACAGATATGCGATGTTTGCCATAAGATGTGGCAATTAGGCTG
>CAMFCK010000054.1 GCA_945948775.1 uncultured Clostridia bacterium | reverse complement strand
GCGACCAACAGGACATTTTCATGCCGCCGCAGGTATATGACGCTCTTAAAGAGTATATAGACTCGCTGGACGCAAAGGATACGGATCCGCTGTTTAAAAACCGTTCCGGCGACCGCATCAAGGTTGGCGGCGTAGAAAAAATCTTAAAATCCTACTGTCAGACTGTCGGAATAACACATCCTGACAAAACCCGCCCTCACGCACTCAGGCGAACCTTTGCATGCCAGCTTCTCGCTGACGGTGTGGATATAAAAATGGTCGCAGAGCTTATGGGGCATAAAAACATCGAGGTAACACACCGGTACTATGCTCAGTATTCAGCTGCACAGCGCCGCGAAATCATGCAGGAGCATCAGGTGTTTGAAACCTCTGATGTCATTGATTCCGGCAATTGCGAATTGACAGACTGACATTCATATTTAATTTTATGTTGAATATTAATAATTAATATGATACAATACTTTCAACAAACTATCCGGAGGGCAATCTACAGCATGAAAAAAACATTTACATCTTTAATTATTATTGTCACGCTTTTATGCGGAATTAAAGCGTTTGCGTCCGAAACAGAACTGACTATTGATCTTACAATTACAGATAACGGCGCGATAGTGATACCCGAAACGGCTCGGTTTAATCTTTTTACAGCCGACGGCGAGTGGCTTGCTAACGAAGCCTGCGAAATATTTAAGGACACGCAAGCCGCAGCGGTGCACTTCAAACTTCCGGAGTATGAAGCAGGTACCGTATACCGGCTTGTGCCCACAAAAGGCATCACCAAAATACAGTATAACGGCGTAAGCTATGGCATTGGAGATGCGCTTACGCTTGACACATCGGAATCAAGCAGCTTTTCAGCCGAGGCTATACCCCTTTTTGTGCCTCCCACCGGACTTAGAGCAGACAGCGTGACCTTTTACTTCGATATACTGAATACCGGCACTCCTCTTGTTTCCGAAGCACGGTTTAATCTGTTTGATAAAGACGGTCAATGGCTTGCAAACGACGCAATATCAATTACAGGCGGCGGTGTACGCAAGAGCCTTACCTTCAATATTGCAGACTATTACACCGGCGATACATTCTATCTCTGTCCTACTGTTGGTATGACGGATGTAAGCTACAACGGCGCAGTCTTTAACCCTGATGAAATGATCGAGCTTCAGACCTATGCATATACTGACGAAAACGGCGCGCCGCAGAAGGGGACATTTTTCCACCTCAATCTTACACCGCTGTATAAGCTGCCGTCAATTGATAACCCGGGCGCTTTTGGTGCAAGCGCAGAAGCATTTGTTAATAATTCCGGCGTATCAAGCGCTACAAATTATCTTATATGGGTATCAAAAAAGGATTATAAGGTGTGTGTGTTTCTCGGAAGCACCGGCAACTGGCAGTATGTGAAGGCATTTGACTGCGCAATAGGCGCACCAAGTACGCCTACGATAACCGGACAGTTTGAATATTACATGTACCAGCCGCGCTGGACATATGACACCTATTATGTCGGTCCGGTGATGCGTTTTGCAAAAGGCGGATATGCAATTCACAGCACTCTGTTAAGATATGACGGCTCAAACGCAGACGGGCGGCTGCGCATGAAGATCTCGCACGGCTGCGTCCGTGTTGCACCGGGCAGTATCAATTGGCTTGTCGACTATATACCGCTCCATACAAGAGTATACATAACCGAATAAACATTACTGCCGCCGGGGGTAAGCATATGCTTTCCGGCGGCTTTATTATACAAAAAGGACTGCAGTAATCCGATTTTACAAATCGTTATGCTGCAGTCCTTTTGCTGTGACCGGAAACGCCGATATGTATAATATCAGAAGCTTCCGAGTCCGAAGCTGATACCAAGAGCATCATTAACACGTTCCATAAGCGGCTTATCAAGATGCGCAATGCGCTCTCTGAGCCTCTTTTTGTCGATTGTTCTTACCTGCTCAAGCAAGATGACCGAGTCCTTGTAAAGACCGTACTCCGCGGCAGGCAATTCGATATGCGTCGGCATTTTCGCCTTGTTAATCTGCGAGGTAATTGCCGCCGCGATTACCGTCGGGCTGTATTTATTTCCAACATCGTTCTGTACAATGAGTACAGGGCGGACACCGCCCTGCTCGCTGCCCACTACAGGACTCAGATCGGCATAATAAATATCTCCTCTTTTTACAATCACTTCTGTTCACACTCCGTCAGTTTTTGCTCTCCGGCATATAACGCCTCATTATCCGCCGGCACACACTCCTCAGCGATTGCGATGTTCATTCTCCCGGCTGCGCGGTATCCGCGCATCAGGCTGACTCTTACCCGAACCGCTTTAAGCGTTTTCCTACCTGCGCTGCAGTGTACCGCACCGCGCGCGCACCGCCTTAGCTGTGACAAAGTAATCAAGCCCCCCGTTTTCAGTTTTTCATAAAAGCTCGTCAAGATAGTTCCTGACGGACTTCGTCTTTCCTCCCTCAATATAAAGTCTCGGGATACGCTTAGAAACCAGACATACGACCTCATAATTGATAGTGTCCGTCCACTTGGCAATATCATCAGCCGTGATGACCTCTGCTCCAAATAGGGTTACTTCATCACCTGTACTGATATTATTGACATTTGTGACATCAATCATACATTGGTCCATACAAATTCTTCCTATTATTTTTGCGCGGCTGCCGTCTTTAAGCAGCACAGACGCCTTTTTTGCAAGATTTCTTATATTTCCGTCGGCATAACCGACCGGTACTGTGGCAATTTTTGTCCGGTTTCCGGTTATGTACTCATTGCCGTAACGCACACCCCAGCCGCTTTGTTTCTCCTTCACCATCGTGATATGCGATTTAAGACTCATGACCGGTATCAGGCTGAGCCGGCTTTTATCCACTTCATCTGACGGATAAAGCCCATATAAGACTATCCCCGCCCGTACCATTTCAAGATGTGCTTCAGGAAACATCATTATCGCTGCTGAGTTTGCAATATGGCGTATCGGTATATGCACGCCCTCCGCTTCAAGCTTTTCGCAAAAGCTCAGAAACACTCCCAGCTGGCGCTTTGTATACGATGTATCCGACTCGTCTGCGGTAGAAAAATGTGAAAATATCCCTTCTATCTCTATATTTTCAAGCTCGCTTATCCTTTTTATCTCGGACACAGCCGCGCTGTCCTCCTCGCCGGCAACATAACCGATGCGGCTCATTCCGGTGTCGATTTTGATATGAATTTTTGCACTTTTACCGTACCTTGCCGCCGCTTCGGACAGGCTTTTTGCAAAATCATATGAAAATACAGCGGCAATTATATCATTCTCCACGATTTCGCGCGCTTCCTCCGGTTCACATGCGCCGAGTATCATTATCGGCGCCGTTATTCCATCGCGCCGCAGCTGCCTTGCCTCTGATACGCACGCAACCGCCAGTCGGTCTGCGACGTTTGCAAGCGCAACGGCTGACACCTCACAAGCTCCGTGACCGTAGGCGTCCGCTTTAACCACAGCCGTTACCATTGCGCCCGGCTGCGCAGCCGCGCGAATATTGCGCATATTATATGCCAACGCATCCAAATCTATCTGTGCCCAGGTTCTGTTCAACTGAAATTCATATCCTCTCTTCCTGATGTAAAAAGCTGATTGCTTATTACCTATCTCATTGTACCATAAAATATATCATTTTTCCACAGGTAATATGTGACAAACCGAGCTTATTATATCGTTTGCACACATAGCGTCGGCGCCGTATTGCGCCGCAGCGTAATCACCTGCCGCGCCGTGCAGATATACAGCGCAAACTGCTGCGTCATATGTGTCCATCCCCCTTGCCAGAAGCGCAGTCGCCATGCCTGCAAGCACATCTCCGCTGCCCGCTCCTGCCATACCCGGATTACCGGTAGTATTAACCGTGCAGTCGCCATCCGCTGCTGTTATTATAGTATGATGCCCCTTCAATATAAGTGTCACTCCGTTTTTTGCACTGTAATCAGCGCTCACCGAAAACCGCGCAGATTCAATCTCTTCCGCACTTCTTCCCGTAAGATATGAAAGCTCCTGAGAATGCGGCGTCAGCACCGGCTTAACTGCGCATCTTGCAAGCAAACCGTCATTTCTTGCTATTGCATATATACCGTCTGCGTCCACAACCGACGGCACTTCAAGCCGCGGCAGAAAATCCGCCATAAATGCATACACGCTTTCACTCCTACCCATACCCGGACCAATCAGAACTGCATCGCACAAATTTGCTCTCTTCGCAAGGCGCTCCGCAGCATTGCGTGATATGCGCCCTCCTTCTTCCGGAAGCGGCAGAGTCATAACCTCGTCTATTTTATTCTGAACAATATTATTCACTGATGCCGGCACAGCCGCTGTTATAAGCCCGGTGCCGAACCGAAGCGCCGCCTTTGCCGACATTGTTACAGCTCCGGCCATTCCTACCGAGCCGCCTACTATCATTATTTTGCCGTAATCTCCCTTATGCGAGTTATTACGCCGTTTTGGAAACACCCTTGCCACCGCAGCACCGTCTGCTGCATAGCATCGTCCTGCCTTGACCTCCATGATATATTCCGGGACAGAAATGTCGGCAAGTACCTTTTCTCCGCAGTAATCCGCCGCCGGATAAAGAAACATACCGCGTTTATATGCCGCAAAGGTAACGGTTTTATCCGCCTTCACCGCCGCGCCTAAAACCTCGCCGCTGTCCGAATCCGCTCCGGACGGCATATCAACCGACAGCACATACCGCGCATATTCATTTATAGCCTTTATAGCTGCCTCTGCACCGCCGCGCGCCGCTCCGCGCATGCCTGTTCCTAGTATAGCGTCCACTACACAGTCGGCGCTTTTGACAAAATTCTTTAACAGCGCAGGATTTTCAATTTCAATTACAGCTATACCGAGCGCGCGCACAATTTCATAGTTAGTCAGCGCATCGCCTGAAAACTCCGTGCCTGATGTCAGATAGACGTAAACCTCCGCGCCCTTATTAAAAAGATGACGTGCTATCGCAAGACCGTCTCCACCGTTATTCCCTCTGCCGCAAAATACTGCAAAGCTTGTTTTTCTAAAGTCAAAGCTTTTGCTAAGCTCCGCCACACAGGCGAGCGCGGCGTTTTCCATGAGAACTATTCCCGGAATTTTTGCGGTTTCCGCAGCAGCCGCATCAACAGCATGCATCTGCGCCGCCGTGCATATATGCGCCGCTCCCTCATTTACCGGCTTTCTGTCCATGAAATTCACTCCTTACTCCGCGTTTCTATCACCGCATAGGCTGCAGCATATTCCCTGCAGTGCGACAGGCTAAGATGCACTAATGCGCCGCCTGCAGCTTTTGCAGCGTTATTATAGAGCCTCACATACGGAGCGCCAAGCTCATTGTGCAGCACCTCAATATCGGTCATGCCAAAACCGCTTACCCCCGTACCCAGTGCTTTGGAAACAGCTTCCTTTGCCGCAAAGTGAGCCGCCATCGACTCAGCAGCATGCGCACCGCATGCCGCAAAATATGCGCGCTCACAGTCTGTAAAGCATCTTGTCAGAAACCGTTCCTTTCCGGCTGCCTTTCTCACACGTGAAACCTCAATTATATCGCAGCCGATGCCCGCAATCATATATCTCCCTCTTTAATTGCAACAAGTCGCGGATTGCTCTTTTTAAGTCCTTCAAGAATCCTTGTACTCGGCTGAAAAATCACCCTGATACGCTCGGATTCCTTTGAATAGTCAACAAAATACACTCTGTCCTCGGTAATATCACCGGCATAATTACGCACAGCTCTGCCCTCGCTGTTGCGGTATACATACGCAAAATCCGGATCGCTGATGCTTGCGCACTGCTCAATTTCTCTGAAATTTACCGTACACAGACGCTTTCTTCCGCGGCGCGCTATTATTTTATCTATATCAAGCTCGTTATTGGTAAGAATATACTCATATTCAATATTACGTCCCTGAATCAGCATCCACGCTCCCCACCATAAAAGGAATATCAGCACAAGCCCGATTCCCGAAAGGTATTTACTGAACATTAACGTAAGCATAAACAGCACCATACTGAGAATAACCGCGCCGACAACTATGCCCGCTATCAGCAGATAGTCAACAGCTTCCTTCTTTTTTTTGACAATATACTCGCAAAAAATATCCATCTTCCTACTCCTTCTTTTCGTCCTTTGAAATTTCTGCGCTTAGCTTTTCATACAAAGCTTCAAGCGCCTTCGCACGATGACTTACCCGGTTTTTCTCTTCCTCGCTTGCTTCGCCGAAGGTCTTTTTAAGCTCGCTTGAATAAAAAATCGGATCATATCCAAAGCCGCCGCCTCCGAGCGGCATCATTGTTATGCGACCCTGTATCTCACCTGTCGCAGTAATTTC
>CAMFCK010000053.1 GCA_945948775.1 uncultured Clostridia bacterium | reverse complement strand
ATTTCGGAAGGCCGCATTTCTCTGAATTTCCTTAATCATCTTCTCGTCTTCTTCCGAAGCATTGACAGAGGAAACGCCAAACACTACAATTTCAATACCTCGTAAATCTCTCCATTTTGCAGAAAGAACCTCATTTAATGCATCACCGATTTCCATTGTATGCGCCGGAAGTGAGCTGTAGCGGATTCCCATATCCGAAATTCTTGCAAAGGCAGGCTGAAGTGCCGTCAAAAGCTCGGTTTTTAACTGACTGTCAATCGTTTCCCTAAGATACATATCGTCCACGTTTCCGCATACATTTGTATAGAAAAGCATTGGATTTGTTATTTTATAAGAATATTCTCCGTGACAGCGTATTGCAATGTCCACGTCAAGTCCGATGTTGTTGTCAACGACTCTGAACGGCACGGGGGAAGGGGTCCCGTATTTGTTTCCTATAATCTCCTTGGTATTGAAAAAGTAAACTCTCTGATCCTTGCCCGGTTCGCCGCCAAAGGTAAAACGCTTGCCGATTTCAGAAAAGCTCTTTTTGATGTTTTCACCCAAATCGCCGTAAAAAATGCTGGGCTCCGTTCCGGTGTCATATACAAATTCGCCCGGTTCGGCACAGATGTCAACCACCTTGCCGCTTTCCACGATTATCATACACTGTCCGTCATTGACATTGATAATTGAGCCGTTGGAAATAATATTGTCTGTTCCTTTCTTGTTCGAGCTTCTGCCCCCGGCCCTTTTTTCCCCTTTTGCTGCAAGAACGTCTGTATCTAAGCTCTCGCAGTAAAAATAGTCTCTCCACGAATCGGCAAGTACGCCGCCCAGCGCTCCGACTCCTGCTTTTAATAATCCCATATGTAAACTCCTTTCAAAATTTAATCGTTATACTCTGTAATATCCCATACATCCTCCGTGCATATCAACCTGTTATTTTCATCAATTTGAGGCGTGTACTCATACCGGTTGCCCTGCGCAAGCGAACGAATCGTGATGTTATTGCTGCAAACTACGACAAAAGGGGCTCCGTTGTTTTCTGCAAATTTTTCTCCCGTATCTTTTAAAAGGATGTCATTTGAAACGGGCCACCTTGGAATAATCAGGTACCATTCCTCTCCGCCGCAGTCAAAATGCTCTATTTTTTCAACCGCTTCCTTCGGCAATGATGAAAACTGTTTTTCTATGTACACATCACAGTTTGCTTTTCCTTCTTCGCCTTTTCCCAAATAGGCAGCCGCGCAATAAGGATATTCCTCAATTTCATCAAAGGGCAGGGTGTTTGCGTATTCCGTCCGATATGCGCTGTCTACATATTCCATACCCGGACCGTCCAACATATGCAGGTCGGGCATTTTACACCCGAACAGATTCGCAAGAACTGTAAAAATTGCAATCAGCTTCACCATTTTCACCGCATTTCTCATCCCTTCGGCAATTCTATCCGCATATCCCGGCACAGAATTCTCGAAATCAAAGCCGCTGCTTCGCTGCGTTTCACCTCTGAATCGGGATAGAATGCATAATACTCGTTGCTGCCTACGGCAATTCCTTTGTTATACAGGTCAAGAATTTCATAGGCAAAAGGTGTTGTTTCATCCACGTCCGGTATATCGGTCAGCGGAACTTCATTGATATAATACGGCTCTGTATCGCAGCGGGAGAACAAATATGCCATCTGTGCCCGTGTAGCATTTTTGTTCCAGTCAAAAACTACATAATCCTCAAGTATACCTGCCGCATAGCAATAATCAACATAAGTATCGTACCAGTTCTCTCCGGTCGGCTGAAATTCCATGCCGTCGTCATCATACCGATTTAACCGATGAATACTTGCTGCAATTTTTGCCGCTTCCGCGCAGGTAAGTCCCGCATTCGGATCAAATATCGTTTCGCTTTTGCCGTTTATTATGCCAAAGCTGTACGCTGTCTGAACATAAGGGTAATACCATGCGTCATCGGATACATCGGAAAACGGCAGAGAAATATCTTCTAAATACTTGCTGCCCTTAAATCCGCAGTCCTCGCAGTAGAACATATTTTCACCGAAAATATCCTTTTCGGTCATGCTTTCAACCAAAGCGTTATGCATGATTGAAAATCCGAAATCATTGCCGCCTTTTGCATCGGAAATTTTATCCGTCAGCATTTCAAGATTTGCCGTACACGGAACCGTAAAATTAAGATACCCTGTTCCCATAAACACATCATACCCGAATGTAACATTTTCACTGCCCAGCACAACATCCGTAAGACAATCACAGTTCGCAAAAGCGCGGTCAGCAACCGTTCTTACAGATGCCGCAATATCCACATAGGTCGCGCTGCAACCCTCGAAGGCGCTTTCTCCGATTTCTTCTATTCCATCTTCCATATATACTGTGGAAATGTCTAAATCAAAGCAAAGCTTATCGCCGATTTTCCGTATTGGCATCCCGTCTATGTCGGACGGAACCGAAACAAGCTCATCGCCGTAATAGGCTGTAACCACGCCGTCTGAAGTATAGTCAAAAATACCGTTCGAAGATTTATATGTCCTTGACTCCGCAAAAGCGATAGTATTTGCCAGCAAAATTATTGCTGTTAAAAGTGTTGTAATTTTTCTCATTTACTTCACCTCTTTTCTTTTTATCCCAGAACATTCTTAATTGCCGCGTCGGCTTTTGCCACAAGCTCCTCGCGTCCGTGATAAAAGCTGTTTTCCATGGCTTCCGCAATTTCCTCCGCATCCTGACGCATTGCTTCAGCTCCTCCGTCCTTGTTTGCCATCATATTTTTCAGATTTCCGGCAATGGATGCCGCCATCCGTACGTCTTCCTGATTTTTCTTGAAACCGGCTTTGATAGAGCCGAATCCCGTTTTGCCTAAAATTTTATCAAGACACTTCATCATAGCGTCATGTGAGCCTTTGCTTGACGGTACCTTAAAGTCATACAATCCGACCACATCGTGAAATATAAAGTGTGTTTCGAATTTTTCCACATTTTTTCCGTCTGAGCCTTTTTCAAATCTTGATTCACCCTCGCAAATTTCAAGATCTGCAATTCTGAACACCATATAAAACGGTGTGCCTCCCCAGAGGATAATTCTGCCGCGTTTTTCGGTAATGCACATAAGTCCTGTGTTTTTATCCACCAAAACACGCTTGGAAAGAAACTTTTCCGCAGCCTTGTTACCCGCAAAATATGCGTCATAAAGCTTTTTCCCGTTTTCCAACTGTTTCATGTGTTCCTTGTAATCGTATGTAGTTCTCTCCAAAGGAACAAAAAACGGACTTGTTTTCTTTACACAATCCCGACAAATGAATTCTCTGTCCGCAAGCTGTACCTGTTTCATAAGACCTATTTCCGCACCACATATTGAGCAATTTTTCTTAGCCATAATTTTCTACCTCCAAATTATTTTATATTACATCAAAAGCTTCCGCTTCTTCCGCCGTGCGTTCTTCCCGAGGATGACGTGTGTGTACTGCTTTCCTTTGGTTTTTCTCTTTTCGAAACCGTGCTGTAAAGAAATATATCCCGTGAAAAATCCATATTCATACTTCCCGGCTTCATATAATTCGCCGCTCCCGGCTGCATGACAGCCGTATTCATTTTCGAGAGCTTGCGTGTCATGAATGCGAACGCTGCTGCCAAGGGAATCAAAATAATCCCCGCGATAACATACAGTATATTTATTTTCTTTTTATACGGCTCTCCGTTTGCCGCCATGCCCATAAGCTCTGCGCACTTATCGGCATATACCATACCGGCCTGATAATAATCGCCTTTTTTCAGATAAGGCAGCATTGCTTCGTCGATATATTCCAGACCGTCATCGTTAAAGATTTCTGTCGCCCTGCCGCAGGTGGAAAATGCATATTCATGGGTTGTTTCACAAACGAAGTATAAAATGCCGTCGTAATTTTCGCCGACTCCATATTCGTAGGAATCATAGATATCGTCCGCCTCGGCTTGTGCGTCCTCCGTTATCATTTCATCGCTGATAATGAAGGCAACGTCAACATCGTATGTATCCCGCAAGGCGGCAAGTTTGTCCGAAAGCTCGATGTATTCGCTTTCGGACAGCATATTGGGAACATCTATAAGCTCAGGCGGATGTTCCGCCGACACCGAAAACGGAAAGGCAACAGCGCATATAACAAGGAACAACAGAATAAAAGAACTTATTCTTTTCATCTTCTCACCCCCTTACAGCAATCCGAAAAGCTTTGCGGCGGCTATGCAAACCACAAGACCGATCGCATATACTTTTCCGAAATACAGCCATTTTTTCTTTTTATCCACCGGATATCTCCCAACTGTTTTTCCTGTCTGCCCGTTTATGGCATATTTATAATTTTCACCCTGATATTTGATGTTAAGCATCCATACCGGAAGAAGTGAATACCTGATTTTTCCGTTTGAAAAACTTACATACGAGGTTTCGGGAATAACAGCTGAATAGCCCGCCGCCGTTTGGGCAAAGGTATCTTCGGTGCTTTTTTTAACGCGTTCATTTGCTCTGTCGATACTTTCCTCTGCCGTTACATCATACTTGTCGGCAAGATATCCGGAAAGGTATGCTGTATTAAAGTCTACCGCATCCGTATAATCAAAGGGTTCTACCGCTTCCATATAGGCGTCGTCCGCCTTTTTCGAGCCGTCCACCGGAATGTTTGCAAAGCAGATGCTTCCCGAGCGGATCAGCTTATAGAAATCGGTTTTGGTGTATTCGTAATTTGCATCGCTCCAATGCGTCATTCGTTGTGCACTATAGCGTATATCCGCATTGCAGTCGCAGTCAAACATCCAAAACGGTATGTATACTCCCGCCATTTCTTCAATTTTCTTTTTTTCCTTAAACTCATTGGGAAGAAAGGGTGCGTTTTTATACGCTTTTTCAAACTCAGCCATAGCCGCTTTTTTATCCACCTTAAACGGAATTACATAATCCGGGCGAAGTGAACCCTCAAACTGTCCTTTGACAATGGTGGAGTTGCCGCAGTAGGGGCAGACCGTTGAACCCAGCGTGTCATCCCCCGTAATCTCCGCACCGCATGAGGGGCAGGAATAGGAAGAAAGATTGACCGCCTCGCTCTCCTCAAAGCTCCTCGGCTCGTAATGCTCCCAGTCATACTTTGATGAGGTCATGCCGCTTTCGTCTGCTTCATCAAGCTGTTTCATAGTATCAAGGTCAAAATCCGTTCCGCAGGACTCGCAGTGCAGATTCTGATTTGCTGCGTTAAATGCAAGGGGAGCGCCGCAGCAGGGACATTTGTAATCCAAAATTGTGTTGTCCATGATTGTACCTCCTTATATTCGTTTATCATTGCAAATTACATTCGTTAAATTTAACATTTTGACCGCTGCAAAAATCCGTATACAAATTATCTTTGAATTCACATCCAGTAAATTCAATGTTTTTGCTTTCATAAGTGCTTATAAAGGCACTCCATTCACCGCTTCTGTTATTTTTAATCACCGAATTTTTCACGCTTATGTCCTGACACTGGTTTATATCAAACATGGAAAACTCTTCGGAATCTCTGAAAATACAGTTGTAAAACCTTATACCGCTGCTCACATACAAATCAACCAGACCGTAGCTGCATTCATATATTTCGGTAGCGGGTAACCCCATGCTCGTTTTGCGTTATGTACTTCTTCCCTAAGTGTCCCATCCGCACAGACTGCATTTATCAATATTCACTCCACCGCAGCCCTCCGTATATATCACGCCGCCGGTGCAAGAGCCTTTTTCGGCCTTGTGCCCTGCTGTGATATTTTTAAGGGTAAGGTCAAAACAGTTTTTAAAGCTTAAGACATTCGCATAAGTGGATTCGGTAATAATGCAGGAATTATCATTGCGCCCACCTTCAATAACGAAATTAAACAATCCTTCAATAACATATTCATATCCGTCAAATGCATCTTCCTTATAAACTGCCGGATTGGAAATGATTATATCATCAAGCTCCGACAGGTTATATTCACTCTCTGTGAGAATAATTTTTGTGTAGTTTTTGGCATTTTCCAAAAGCTCTTGGGGAGTTTTTACTTCGACAACATTATATTTAATAATGCTTACCAGCCTTAGCTCGTCGTTCCATTCAACCTCACAGCCAAATTCTTCGGCTATCAGCCTCAGCGGCACAAGAGTTCTTCCGTCTTTTATTTTTGCCGGGACATCCAGCGTCTTTGCTTCTCCGTTTTTATAGTATTCCATACTACCGATAAAAAGCGTCAAATTGTCTGCTCCCGAACTAATTTCAACCTTTTGCTCATTTTCATACCAATTTACATTGTATTTTAGATACTCTGAAACCGTCCTCACCGGAATAAGCGTTCTTCCGTTTTCAACAAACGGAGCCACATCAAATACAAGAAGCTCATCATTTACCGTAACATCCACGCAATAGTCGTCCGTATTCTCGTAATATGCGCTTATATTGTATGCCGGATGCATTAATCCCATTAGCAATGCGATAGCGCTAATAATTACTCTCATTCTTATTTTCATAT
>CAMFCK010000052.1 GCA_945948775.1 uncultured Clostridia bacterium | reverse complement strand
GTATTGCACGCTTAGCAGTATTATAATCAGCGTCGGTATGCCCTATAGCCACTCTGACCGTTCCGGATACTGCTTTTATAAAGTCCTCCGCATTATCACGCTCCGGCGCAATGCTTACAATCCTGATCATATCACCCGATGCGGCGTTTATCCTGAAAAACTCCTCAGCGTCTGGATTACGGATATATTCCTCATTCTGAGCACCCTTATACAGCGGCGAAAAATACGGCCCCTCCATATAAATTCCGCCTATTTTTGCACCGCTTACGCCGCGTTTCCTCGCTGCCGCTATATTTTTTGCCGCAGCGCACATATTTTCATTGCTTTGCGTTATCAGCGTAGGAAGATAGGTAGTTACTCCGTTTTTGCCCATAAACGCGGATATACCGTCTATCGCTTCATAATACGGATCCATATTATCAAATCCTGCCGCTCCGTGAGTATGAATATCCACCAGCCCCGGAAGCATCATAAGTCCCGTGCAGTCAACGGCTTGATTCTGCGTACTGTTTTCACAGAAACAGCCGTTTTCCACCGCAATATCCATAGTACGGAATTTAAAATCGCTGCACAGCGCCTTTACATTTTTATACAGCATAGCTATCGCTCCTATTTATCCCGCCCCAGCAGTGCGGCGCCGATTATCCCCGCGTCATTTTGCAGGCGCGAAATTCTGATAGGCACGGATGAATTTACCTTTTTTACCAACGGCTCCAAAATCATATTCCCGGCTTCGGAAATTCCGCCGGCAATTACTACGATTCCCGGACGGAATATATTTATAATATTGCGTATTCCTATTGCAAGATAATCAATATACTGATCAAATACCCTTTCGGCAACAGGGCAGCCCTGAATTTTAGCTTCAAAAATAGTCTTACCGTCAACTACGCAGTTTTTCTCAACCACCTTTGCCAGAATACTATCCGGCTCCTTCTGAGCCGCAGCCTCGGTCTGCTCTATCAAAGCGGAAACCGACGCATATTTTTCCCAGCAGCCGCGGCTTCCGCAGGAACACGGGATACCATTGGCCTCTATGCACATATGCCCTATTTCTCCGGCATCGCCCTTAGCGCCCATATAGATTTTTTTATCTATTATAATCCCGCCGCCTATTCCGGTGCCGAGTGTTACCATAAACATATCGCGCACATCAGCGCCCTCTCCTGCAACCGCCTCGCCCAAAGCAGCACAGTTTGCATCATTATTGATATAAATCGGCAGTTTGATAGTTTCCTTCATCCAGTCGACTATCGGCGCATTATCAAACGGAAGATTTGTAGCGCTTACGGTATTCTTTTCAAAATCGATAATTCCCGGAGTTCCTACTCCGACCGCCGAAACGGGAAATCTTGCTATAATATCGCTGCATACCTTTGCAACATTGTCTATAATTGCCTTTGCCGGCTTATCCTTGTGCGTAGGCAAACTGTCCTTATACACGATATTGTTAAATCCGTCAATCACACCCAGCTTCACGCTTGTACCGCCGATGTCAACACCCAGATACATACTTGCATAAGCTTCCTTATCGCAGATAAGAACAACATCCGGGTGAACCTTTAGCATTGTCGCAGGAACAGAGGTGTTAATTCCTTCATTCAAAAGCTCGCGTACAACCTTATATTTAGTTCTTCCGCTTGCAAGCAGTATTATTTTCCTGGATTTCAATATGCTTGCAATACCCATTGTAAGCGCGCGTGTGGGAACATCCTCTTTGCTTTTAAAGAAACGCGCATTAGCGTCTATTGTGCTTTGAGTAAGCCCTGTCAGATGAGTAACAGTATTCAGATTGTTATCCGGCTCATTAAATCCAATATGACCGTTCTGACCGATGCCAAGTATCTGCAGATCTATTCCGCCGCAGTCGTTTATCATCTTCTCATATCTCGCACATTCCGCCTCCGGATCCTCTGTCTGCCCGTCCGGAACATGTGTACGGTTTATATCAATATTAACCTTATTAAACAGATGCTCGTTCATAAAATAGCGGTAGCTCTGGTCATTTTCCGGACTTATGGGATAATATTCGTCAAGGTTAAAGGTAGTTACACCGGAAAAATCTATCTCTCCCAGTCTATTCATTTCCGCAAGATTTTCATACAGTCCAATTGGCGTAGAACCGGTGGCAAGACCGAGCACGCAGTCCGGCTTTAAGGTTATCTGGCTTGCGACAAGCTTTGCCGCGCGCTTCGACATCTCATCATAATCATTACATACTATTACTCGCATAAAGACCTCTCCATTTTAAATGTATTTTTTAATTATTCCGCTCATTGTGTCCATTTTTTTCTCCATATCGGCAACAAGCTTGAACTGAGTGCGCGCACGGTCAAGATTATGATTCTTACGGTGGATTTTAAAATATGTATCTCCGCTAAGATAATCAGTCAGGAAGCGTATTCCGCACTCATATGTCATCAGCTTTGCAGAAAACGGCAGCAGCTTTATCTCCTCATCGGTAAGGTTGGATCCAACCTCCTCCAAAAAGCCCTTTGTAAAGGCTTCAAACAGCTCCAGGTCAAACCAAATCTTATCCAGATCACACTCATCCTCCGCACCGCTTGACGCTCCGAAGCGAAGCGCGTCGCCGTAGTCATATAAAAGCGATCCGGGCATTACCGTATCAAGGTCAATAACACAGACTCCTTCGCCGGTTTTTTCATCGAGCATAACATTATTCAGCTTTGTATCATTATGTGTAACGCGTACCGGCACCTTGCCTGCCGCAATAGCATCAACTATCACGTTTGTATCCTGCCTGCGCGCAAAAGCAAACTCTATTTCCTTTTCCACCAAGCCGCAGCGTCCGACAACGTCTTTGTCTACTGCCGCCTCAAGCGCCGCATATCTTTTTCCGGTATCATGAAAATCAGGTATTGTCTCATAAATTTTATCTACAGGGTAATCCGAAAGCATACTCTGAAATTTTCCGAAAGCCCTTGCCGCTTCATAAAGCTGCGCGGGGTTTTCTACGCTGTCATAGCTTACTGCGCCTTCGATAAACTTATACATTCTGAAATAATTGCCGTCGTCCGCTTTATAAAAGCTTTTGCCGTCAACGGTTTTTACAAGGTTAAGCGTTTCACGCTCAGGGTTACCTCCGGCATCGGTTATCTTTTTGCGCAAATGCTCGGTAACGCCCGTAATATTGCTCATTACCTGCTCGGGATTTTTAAATACAGAATTATTTATCCTTTGCAGTATATATTTCGGATCACTTTCGGCAATATATGTATCGTTTATATGCCCATTGCCATACGGCTCAATCGAAACATCAATCCTGAACTTTCGTATAATATCCGACAAAGTGTAACTCATATCCCCTATTCCTTTCATTTCATATTTTTCAATCGTATTATAGTATAGTACAGAACTTTTTTATTTGCAAAATAAGCTTAAATATTTACAAAAGCGGCCAGGTGTGATATAATAAAAAAAAAAGAGCTGCTGTAAAGGAGATGCTTTGATTGGACGCAATTATGTATTCCGGCACAAGATTAAAGGAGGAAATTGTTATAAGCGAACTTATGACAGTGCATTACTTTGAACTTGCAAAGGACTACAGATTCCCCGGCGAGCAGCATGACTTCTGGGAATTTGTATATGTGGACAAGGGTGAGATCACAGCGTATTCGGGCGATGTAGCGCGCGATTTAAAAAGCGGCGACATAGTATTCCACAAGCCGAACGAATGGCACACCCTTATTGCGAACGGCGTTGCCGCTTCTTCTGTTGCCGTAATAAGCTTTCGTTCGGTTTCTGCGGCAATGGCGGGCTTTGAGGATAAGGTTTTTAAAACCGGCAGCATACAGCGCAATCTGCTCTCGCGCATTATCAATGAAACCTCCGCCGCATTTGATACTCCTCTTTCCGACCTTGTTACACCTAAGCTGCACCGCAGAAAAAATTCGCTTTTCGGTACAGAGCAGCTTATCAAACTTCATCTTACCGAGTTTTTGCTGTCGCTTCTGCGCAATGACATGTCGCCTGTTCAGACCTCTCTGAAGCGCAACCTTGACAGCGGACTGTTCGGCGAAATAGTCGACTATCTCGCCGCAAGCCTCGGCAAAAAGATAACTCTTTCAGACATTGCCCGTCATGCCGGAATCAGTAAAACTGCCGTCAAAATGCTTTTCCGCGAGCAAGTCGGCTGCGGTGCATGCGAATATTTCACCCGCATGAAAATCGACCGGGCAAAGACCTATATCCGCGAGGATAACTATAATTTTACACAGATAGCCGAAATGCTCGGATATGACAGTATTCACTATTTCTCACGCCAGTTCAGAAAGTATGTGAATATGTCGCCTACTGAATATGCCGGTTCGATACGCGCTTTGACCGGCGAGGCAGCGGGGCTTTTTCCGCAGAACGCCAAATACTGATAATTGAGGAGGACTTTTTATGGTAAAGCGTTTATTTTCTTCGGCAATATTCCGTGCTGCAGCGATGATTTTTCTAAGCATAACATGCATGCTGTCAGTAAATATTCTGCGGCGTCCAAGCGTTGATTCGGTTACCGCGCTGCTGCTGTCGCTTCCGGGCTACAGCGACATGAGCGAGACTGATTTGCAGGGTGCATATACTGAATTTGGTGATATGCAGGTCAAAAGTGTTCGCATATTCACTTCAAATGACGGCAGTGCGCGCGAATTTGCCGTTGTCAGAGTCGCACCCATTCATGTAAAATGGGTTATGGCAGTTTTTCAGAACAGAGTGCAGGAGCTTTTAAGTGAATATAAGGATGATCCGGAGGAGCTGCATCGTATTCAGTATTTTCGGATAATCAATAACGGCGAGTTTGTTACGTTTACCGTCTATGATGCCAATTATACCGCTGAAAATGCCATACATGAATATTTCAACATAAATAAACCGTAAGTATGCAAAAAATACTTGCAATCCGTCGTTTATTATGCTATAATATGGCATATGCGGGTGTAGTTTAGTGGTAAAACATCAGCTTCCCAAGCTGAATTTGTGGGTTCGATTCCCATCATCCGCTCCACGCTGCGGCGAAGCATATGCTTCGCCGTAGCTTTTACCCCTTTACTATGTGCTTATACATAAAAAAAGCCGCGCGGCCGCGCGGCTTTTTTTAACGCTAAAATCCAAAATACTCTGCTGCATTATCATGCGCGATACCCTTCACAATTTTTTCAAGCGCCGGCAGGTTGCACGGATATTCTCCGTCCTCAACCCAACCGCCTATAAGATCGCACATAATTCTGCGGAAATATTCATGTCTGGGATAGGAAACAAAGCTTCTTGAATCTGTCAGCATACCAACAAAGTGTGAAAGCATACCAAGGTTAGCCAAAGCCTTCATCTGTTCGCGCATTCCATCGCGCTGATCACAGAACCACCAGCCCGAACCAAACTGCAGCTTTCCTGCGGTGGGCGCGCTTTGGAAATTGCCTATCATGGCTCCTATCACATAATTGTCCTTAGGGTTCAGCGGATATAGAATTACCTTCGGCAAGCCGCCGTCACTGTTAAAGCTGTCTAAAAGACGCGACAGCTTTTCAGCTATTTCCATATCGTTGATTGAATCAAATCCTGTGTCGGGACCAAGCTTTTCAAACATCCTTTTGTTGTTATTTCTCAGCGCGCCTATGTGTATCTGCATCGTCCAGCCCAACTCAGCATAACGCTGTGCGCAATGGCGCAGCATTGCCGTTTTGTATATCTCCTCTTCTTTGGCATCCGTTTCCGCGCCCGACATACGCTTTTCAAATACAGCAGCAGCATTGCCCTCGGCAAACGGAACTCTCGCAAGCGCATGGTCGGACAAACGGCAGCCTACGCTTGAAAAGAAATCAATTCTGCTGTCAATCCATGAAATCAGTTCATCAAAGCTCTTAACGCCCGTATCTTTTATATATCCGACAAAAGCGTCAGCTCCTATTTCTATCGCCTTGTCAGGCCGAAAGGTCGGAAGCACCTTGGTTTTAAAGCCGCTTTTTGCAATCTCGCGGTGATATTCAAGCGAATCCGCCGGATCATCCGTGGTGCATATCACCTCGACATTTGATTGTTCTATCAATCCTTTAGCGCGGAAGTTTTCCTTTGCCAGCAGTTCATTACATCTGTCCCATATGCGTTCTGCGCTTTGCTCATCAAGCTCCTCCTCCACGCCAAAATAGCGCAAAAGCTCAAGATGCGTCCAATGATAAAGCGGATTGCCGATTAACATAGGCATTGTTTTTGCCCACGCCATAAACTTATCAAAGTCAGGCGCGGTACCTGTTATGTATTCCTCTTTAATACCGTTTGTGCGCATCTGGCGCCACTTGTAATGGTCTCCGCTCAAAAACAGGTCAAAAGCATTTTTGAACTGATAATTTTTTGCAATCTGTTCAGGTGACAGATGGCAGTGATAATCAATTATGGGCATATCCTTAACCACATCAAAAAGCCTTTGCGCCGTTTTTGAATGGAGCATAAAATCTTCTTTAATAAACATACTCTTTTCTCCTTATAATTACGGGGC
>CAMFCK010000051.1 GCA_945948775.1 uncultured Clostridia bacterium | reverse complement strand
AAATGAGCAGAAGCCGTCGCTTGTAATAGCTGTTGACGCTTATGCGGCAAGAAGTGTGTCAAGAATGTCCACAACCATTCAGATATCTGACACCGGTATGGAGCCGGGCGGCGGTGTGGGAAACAGGCGCACGGCGATAAACCGAGAAACACTTGGCGTGCCGGTGATTGCGATAGGTGTGCCGACTGTAGTTGACGCAGCAGCTGTAGCCGCCGCTGTGCTTGGGATTGAGGACGAGGAGGAGATCAGAAACCGACTCGGTAAAGATGCTCCGGAGATGTTTGTTACGCCCAAGGACATTGACCTGGTTATTGACCGTGCGGCAAAAACGATAGCAAACGGAATTAATCTTGCTGCGCATCCCAAGCTCAGTATTGAGGAAATAGAGAGCTATATCGGTTAGTATTGACATTAAGAACAAAAAGAGGTAAAATATAGCTATTAATATTGATAGGAGCTGTTGGAATGATTCAAAGCAAAAGTATTAACGAGAATATTACGCTTTCATATATTCCTATGAACAAGCTGAAAACCACAACTGTCGGATTTTACATCCATCGTCCGCTGTGCAGACAGGACGCTGCGAAAAATGCACTTTTGTCGCTGCTGCTGAAGCGCGGCTCGAAGGATTTTCCGGACATGGAGGCAATATCCAAAAGGCTGGAGGAGCTTTACGGTTCCCGGCTGTCAACGGGCGTCAGTAAAAAGGGCGAGGATCAGATAATTTCCTTTGAAGCGGAATGTATATCTGACAGATATGTGCCCGGATCGGAGCCGCTTCTAAAATCGCTGATAAAGCTTTTGTGCGGAGTTGTATTTGAACCGAGAATTGAGGACGGAGGCTTTTGCGAGGATTTTTTTGCACAGGAGCAGAAAAATCTTATAGACCGTATCCGCGCATGCATGAACGACAAGCGTGTTTACGCGCATGAAAGACTTTGCGAAATACTCTGCGAGGCAACGCCGTATGCCGTGTCAAGAATCGGTGATGAGGAAAGCGCGGCAAAGCTTGAGCGAACGGAGCTTTATGAATACTACAAAAATATAATAACATCGTCGGCTATTGATATTTATGTCGCAGGCGAGGCGGATATTGACGATGTTGCCTCAGCGGTTAGCGAATGTATCGGCGGGATGAGCTTTACATGTGCGCAAATTCCGTGCACAAAGCTGCTTGAGGGCGGCGCAAAAGAGCCTCGTGAGATTTACGAACATATGGATGTGACGCAGGGCAAGCTTGCCATGGGCTTTTCTACGGGGGTTGCGCCGGGAACTGACGATTACTGGGGACTAGCTGTTGCTAACAGCATTTTCGGCGGCGGCGCGCACAGCAAGCTATTTAATAATGTGCGAGAAAAGCTTAGTCTTGCTTATTATGCAGGCTCTCAGATGCATAAGTTCAAGGGCTTTATAGCAGTTAATGCGGGCGTTGAGTTTGAAAATTTAAAAAAGGCGCATGATGAGGTGCTTCTTCAGCTTGAGGCTCTTAAAAAGGGCGATGTTACAGAACAGGAATTTACAGCCGCTAAGATGTATCTGATAAACAGTCTGAATTCCTACTATGATGATCAGCTGTATATGCAGAGCTTTTATCTGGGAGAGAAGATTGTCGGCACAAATTATGATGTTGAGTATTATATTGAAAAGATAACCGGCGTGACTTTGGAGGAAGCTGTGGCGGCGGCGCAGAAGATACGGTATGAGTGCGCGTATTTTCTTACCGGAAAGGAGGCATAAGGCATGCTTGAGAAAAGAGTTGACAAGGCGACCGGTGAAAGCCTTTATTATAAAAAGCATGAAAGCGGTCTTTTGATTTACATTATGCCGAGAGCAGGCTACAGTTCAAATTACGCTATTTTCGGTACAAGATACGGCTCGGTGGATTCTAAGTTTATTGTCCCGGGCGAGGATAAGGTGACCGAGGTGCCGGATGGTATAGCGCATTATCTTGAGCATAAAATGTTCGACCAGCCGGACGGAAGCAATGTTTTTGACAAGTTTTCCAAACTCGGCGGAAATGCTAACGCGTTTACCAGCTTTAATATGACGGCGTATCTGTTCTCTGCGACCGATAATTTTTTTGATAATTTAAGGACGCTGCTTGACTATGTGCAGTCGCCGTACTTTACTAAAGAGAGCGTGGAAAAGGAACAGGGAATAATCGGACAGGAAATAAAGATGTATGATGATAATGCGCCGTGGCGCGTATTCTTTAACCTTCTTGGCTGTCTGTATGTGAACCATCCTGTAAAGCTGGATATTGCCGGTACTGTCGAAAGCATATCCCATATTGACAATGAGCTTTTGTATAAATGCTACAACACCTTTTATAACCTATCCAACATGGCGATTTTTGTGACCGGTGATTTTGATCCGGAGGAAGCTTTAGCTGTTATTGAGGGCGGGATTAAGAATAACAAGCCGTTTAAAGAAGAAATAAAGCGAATATATCCGGAGGAGCCGGATTATGTCGCAAAACACTATGCAGAGCAATGCATATCGGTATCGCAGCCGCTTTTTATGATGGGCTGGAAGGATATTGACGTTGGTTACGGCGGCGAACGCCTTATGAAAAAAGCGATAGAAATGGATATACTATGTGAAATGCTTTTCGGAAAGAGTACGAAGCTGTATAACCGCCTGTATTCCGCAGGACTTATCAATAACAGTTTTTCGGCGGAGTATAATCCGCAGATCTCGTATGCGTTTACGGCGATTGAAGGCGAATCCGCTGAGCCGAAAAGGGTTTTTGATGAAATTCTTGACGAAATTGACGCAACAAAGCTGAAACGGGAGGACTTTGAAAGGATTAAGAAGGTATGCTGGGGAGATTATATCCGTTCCTTTAATGATATTGAGGGATATGCGCATGCCTTTTTGACCGAATGTCTTGTTGACGCCGATTATTTCGACTATTCCCGTGTGTTTGAGAGCGTCAGCTTTGAGGATGTGCAAAGTAGATTTAAGCAACACTTTGTACGCGAACGCGCAGCGCTTTCGGTGATAAATCCGATAAAAGAGTGATATTTTCCGCACAAAAATCCTGCAATGCCAGTAATATGGTAGCAGCAGGATTTTTTAGGAGGCGGAATAATGGACAGTAATTTTCTCTTTGCAATGTCGCTTACGCTGTTTGCCGGGCTTGCGACCGGTGTGGGCAGCGTGATGGCGCTTTTTGCAAAGCAAACAAACACAAAGTTTCTTGCCGGCTCGCTCGGGTTTTCGGCAGGAGTGATGCTGTATGTTTCAATGGTTGAAATATACTCAAAAAGCAAGACATATCTTGGCGCGGCAGCCGGAGAAATCAGCGGCGCATGCTATGCAGCGTTGTTTTTCTTTGTCGGGATCGTGCTTATCGGCATTATAGACTTCTTCGTGCCGTCTGCTGATGGAGATATAGGCAGCCTTTCGCCGCAGAAAAATAACCGTGCAAGCTTGCAGCGCATGGGAGTTATGACTGCGCTTGCGATTGGTATACATAATTTCCCGGAGGGGCTTGCAACCTTTACATCAGCGCTTCGTGACCCACATCTGGGCGTTGCGATAGCTGTTGCAATCGCGATACATAATATACCGGAGGGAATAGCTACCTCCGCGCCGATTTTCTTTGCGTCAGGCAACAGAAAGCGTGCGTTTGGCATATCCTTTTTGTCCGGCATGACTGAGCCTGTCGGTGCTTTTATTGGTTATCTTATTCTGCGCCCGTTTTTCAGCGACTTCGTGTTTGGAGCGCTGTTTGCGGTTGTAGCTGGTATAATGGTATTTATTTCGATCGAAGAGCTTTTGCCTATGGCGCGTGAGCTTGAAAAAAGCCGCGTTACAATAATAGGAGCAGTTGTGGGAATGATGGTGATGGCAGCGAGCCTGCTGCTGTTCATGTGAAATCTGACGCGGAGCAATTATCATGTATTCCTGCGCATAATGAATGATACCGCTGCAATGCGGCGGAATGGAGAATTAAAATGATTTTTGAGATCACATCGGCGAAAAATCCCAAATATAAGTACATAAAATCGCTGCTTTTGAAAAAGGAGCGGCAAAAAAACGGTGAGTATACCGTTGAAGGCGAAAAATCCGTTAATGATGCAATAAAAGCCGGAGCGGATATTAGCTGTATTGCCGTGTCGGACGATTATGCAAAGCAAGTAAATTTGTCCGATATGGCAGGAGCGGATTTATATATTGTAAAAAGCGCCGTGTTTCCTGCTCTTTGCGAAACGAAAACGCCGCAGGGGATACTGGCGGTAATAAGGATGCACAATAGCCGCAAATTTGCGCCGGACAAAAATTATGTTTACTGTGACAGAATATCCGATCCCGGCAATCTCGGTACGATTATCCGTACTGCTGACGCAGCAGGGTTTGGAGTGCTGCTTTCACCCGGCTGTGCAGAGCTTTATAATCCTAAAACCGTGCGCGCGAGTATGGGTTCGTTTTTCCATACAAGCGTCTGCGAAGGCATAGGGTATGAGCAATTAAAGCAAAGCGGACTGCGTCTTATAGCCGGCGCGCTTGGCGCTGAAAGCAGGGATTACCGCGAGGCAGACTATTCCAAGCCATGTGCGGTAATTATCGGCAACGAGGCGAACGGCGTTTCGCAGGAGCTGTTGGATATGTGCGATGAAAGAGTAATTGTTCCGATATACGGGGGCGCGGAATCGCTGAATGCTGCGGTTGCTGCCGCGCTTCTCATGTATGAGGCGAAAAGATAGTAAAGAGGCGCGCAAAAATGCGCGCCTCAGCGTGTAGACAAAAGTCTACACGCCGGAGACTGCGAGAAATTAGGTTGGATTTTGCGGAAATGAATTCGTCGGCGTACGATGGTACGGTAGAGTTCATTTCCGCAAAAAGCGCACAGTCATGCGGAAAATACGCATGACTGTTTTCGGTTGAAAAACTTGATATAATATTTGTTTGCTCTTGCTACAATGAGTTTTGCGCGGTCTAACCAATTTGTCGATGGTCTGAGGCGCGCAAAATGCGCGCCTTTTTGTTACATATTATTCTTCAGAAATTTTTCGTGTGCGGCACGAAGCTCCTCCGCTTTTTCCTCTGGTGCGGTCGGATTGCAGTGAGCCCACACTCCTGTTTCGGAGGATGCATTGAATTTTTGCTTGTCTGCCGAACGCATCGGCGGATAAAAGGCAATATGAAAATGATGACAGGAGGTATCTTCATCGGTATTGACCGGATTTTGATACATACACATCATGTAGGGGAACGGATAGTCAAACAGGCTGTCAAGCGTTCCGGCTGCTTCCTTGAGCGTGACAGCAAGTGCGGTTTTTTCAGCATCGGTCATCTGTGAAAGATTCTGATAGTGACGCTTTGCAGCTATGTAGATACCGTAGGGATATTCGCAGAAGAAGGGGAGAAATACGATAAAATGCTCATTTTCAAAGATAATTCTTGATTTTGCACCGATTTCGTCCTCAAGCATATCGCACATCAGACAGCGCCCGGTTTCTTCTTTGTATTCCTTGAAGGACTCGCATTCAAGCTCAATTTTCTTCGGGATCACCGAATAGCCGTAAATCTGACCGTGAGGATGCGGCATGGTAACGCCGACTACTGCACCGCGGTTTTCGAATATAAACACATATTTGATATTTTTATCGGATGAAATGTCCGCAAAACGCTCACACCATAAATCAACCAGCTCGCGAATATGAGCAGCCGGCAGCTCCGGGAGCGTGACGGTGTGCTCCGGAGAGTAGAGTATTACCTCACATTTACCGTAATTCGGGCGCGTTTTGTATATGCGCGTTTCAACATCATCCGGCTTCGGCGGATCCTGCGAAAGCGCGGGGAAATCATTGTCATATTTATAAACGGAAAAATGATCGGGCACCTTACCCGAACCGGGACAGAACGGACACCAGTCCTTTGGCATCTGCGGTCTGTTCTGCCTGTTTGAAGCTATCATTACCCAATCCTTTATCATAGGGTTCCAGCGTAATTCAGCCACCTTAATTCCTCCTTGAAGTTAATTATTTTCCAAATAATTTTATACCTTTGCTAAAAAAATGTCAATAGTTAAAAAATATGAAAATTTCCTTAATAAACTTACCACAATATATTGCGTAATGAGGAAAAACGTGATACAATAGTAAATAGACACAAGATAATGTGGCAAATTGGATATTTTTTGTTAAAATAATCCTAAATCTTGTTGTTTTTTGATATAATTTGATAATGCAAAAGTAATTTTTGTAACACAAATTAAAAAAAAGTATTATTTTTTTAATAAAAATACTTGCTTTTTTTCGTTCTTTGGTGTACAATTGGGAGTGAAAGGGTACGAATGGGAGCGTTTGGGGTGAAAATGAAAAAGACTTTCACCTTATTTGCGTCATGAGGACAAGCGGCTCTTTCGTGCGATTATGCTGAAAGGACGGTGTGAGGCGATGGCAAGCTTTGTCGGAAGTTATCCGCGGCAGCTCGATGAGCGCGGAAGATTTGTTCTGCCGGCTAAGCTTCGCGAAAAAATGCCCGGCGTTGTTTATGTAACGCGCTCATTGGTGGATGAATGTCTGCTGCTTTACACCGAGGATGAATGGAAGGTGTTGGAGG
>CAMFCK010000050.1 GCA_945948775.1 uncultured Clostridia bacterium | reverse complement strand
CCCCATAAATTTGCAGCCGCCTGTTTGAATATGCCGTATGGCGCTCTTGCCGGGTGGTCAATGGGCAGGCGCTGAAATTTCATATCAAGGCTTTTTTGTCCCTCGGTCGATATCATTTTATATATTGTACCGAGTGAGCGTTCATGTATGGGCAAAAGTTCATTTGTTATCGGATTGCGCATACTCTGAACATATAGGATAAGCGCTATCAGCAAATTTTTTTCGGCTTTGTCCCAAAAATCCGCTTTTTGCTCGCTGTCGGCGGTGTTCCGGATAATGATTTCAGCCACCGACTGCACCATATCGGTATCATCCCCGATCTCGCCTATACAGTTCCAGCCGTCTGAGTTTTCCATATCAAGGAGATTAAATGCCTTTACAACATAGCCCTGTTTCCTTAAAAATGCAGACATGGACTCAAAAAATTCGCCTTTTGGATCGACTAATATCATGCTTTCTCTTTTATCTGCTTTGAATTTTGCCATTTTTAGAACAAACGGTTTTACAAACCCCCGTGATTTTCCCGAGCCTGATGCGCCGTAGACCATAGTATGGCTGTTTAGTCCCGCATCGGTGCGAAGTCCGACATAATCGGCAAAACGGTCGTCGTCATATATACTGTCCTTTATTTTGCAGAGTATCGGGCATGGCAGATTATCTGCCGTCCCTGACTGCAACACCTTTTGCCTTTCCTGTTTCGTCATCCAACCTGACGTGCCGTGGGTTCCTTCGTTTGATATATTAAAGTTGCGTTCATCCTTTGTTATCTTTACTCCGGTAATATAGTGAAGCCATTTTCCCGAAACCAATACATACATTATCAGCGCAAAAAAAACCGTACCCAAGCCCTGCGGCGAGAATACGGCCAAAATACATTTTATCGGATTAAAAGAAACAAGCTGACCTGTATCACCCGTCCTGAAATTATGCACCGCGTTTTTAAAAGTATTTGCAAAAATACCATACAGATACAAGACCGCAAGACTGCAGAACGAATAATATACAGCATGCTCTTTAACTTTTACAAACAGCTTATTCCTCCTCCCATTGCGTATCAAAAGCTTTCGTAATTCTCGCATTAACTTCAATATATTTCCCCTCCTTTGTCATGAACGGTCTTCGCTCTGTTTTTTCTTTAAGCTCAGGGAATATACGGTATATCCCATATTTATCAATTGCCGCTACCATGGATTTTGGGCAGTTGTTATATTTTAAAATTTTAAATACCGTGCTTTTTTGAAACTCCATACACACGATTTTCGCAACAGCATCTTTGTTATATGTCTCAACCTGTTTTAACGCTCTTTTTATTCTCTCTATATCAAGGTCAAAAGCAACAATACACGGAGTTCCTCCAATCATACCATCGCATTCGGACAGTTCTCTTTGCATAACAGGGACGCATCCCATTGCGCTTGCTATCCGCTCCTTATACCTGTAAATTTTCATAATATTCATTTGCATAACACCGCCTCGTCCATACGGAACAAGCAGAGCATCGCACCCCATTTCCTCCAAGGCTTTATCAAGACGCTTTCTTCCCTTTACCGCATCGGTACTTGCTTTGTTGTTATACATATACTCCCACAGTTCCTCCAACGTTCTCCCGAACAACATTGCCTTTATGTATTTTACTCCTATAATCTTTTCTGACTGCGATGTGTATATTTCTTTTTCAAAATGCGGAATTATACGCATATCTTCCTCCGTAAAGCTGTACGGAATATACAGAGTATCAAATATTTTAAGTATCCCTAAAAACCTTGTTCCTCCAAGCACCTTCATATTTTTATCTGTCCGCATCATTAGACTGCTTATATATCCTGTCTCTTTAAGCTCTGACGCTGCTTGTATAAATACATCTACTCCTGCAAGATGAAAAAGAAGGTTCGTTTCTGCTGATTCAAGCTTTCTTTTGTATGAGGTCCTTGTCAGATCCATCCTCGCATCCTCCGGGAAACTGCTGCCCATTTCTGCAAGGTATCGTTTTCCGTCTGTTGTCAGTTTATAACTGGTGTTATCACTTTGTTTTTTTATCAGTCCATGCATCTGCAAATTGTATATAACGCTCCTTTTCAAAAAGGGAGCGTCATATCTTTTATGAAGTCCGAACGGCATATACCTGCAAAGCGCACACAGCTTTAAAAAGTCATAGTCTGTCTGGTCAAAAATCATCTGTTTACTCCTCCTTCCATACTACTGTGCAAACAATTCGGAAAATCCGATTTTCTAAAGTCCCGGATTCCTGATGCTTCCTGCATTTTTCTTGTATGGATAGGTGGAGTAAACATTTTTTTGTTTTTATATAAATTTGGTGTAAAAATAAGTCAATTACTCCACCTATCATGCCGTATAATTTGATAGGTAATCCATAAAAAATCCGGCATCCTCTGGCGGCATCAGATAGATTTCACAAGAGATGTTGTCGGACAGCTTAGTGAACAGCCCAATGTCAAGATCAAACTGCGTGTCATCGCGGATTACTCTCCCTTTTAGTGCATTGGGTATCATTTTCCAGCCCTTATTATCGTTATCAAGCGCATTATGATTTTCCATATTGCAGTACTCCACGATTGCCATAAACGCTTTGTCAAAATACGGCAGTTCATACGAGTAATCGGTCACAAGCCGCGAGATTGTATCACCGATGTACCCGCTTATCCGCCGCTTGCAATTTGGCAAAAGCGTATTCAGCGTTATATGCAACCATCCCTCGTTTGTAACCTCCACGCTGCCGCATAGCTCAGAGATCCGCGTGTTTACCTCTATAGAGGCAGTAATTCTCTTTTCCCTACGGAATTTTTCAAGCGTCACCCTCGACGCTATGCAAAGATTTTCCAGCTCGCACAGGTAATCGTCCATCTGCTTTGCTATCACTTCACCTGACATACTGTTTGACATAATCATACGCGACAGGCTCTGTAAAACCTTAACATTCATCTGCTGCAGGTCATTTAGTTTTCTTTTATAGTCGTCCATTATATCTCATCCTTTTCTCCAAGTCACTTCTTTTTGTTGTCAAAAGCGAATACATAACAGGCGATGCCTTTATCTCAATACACACCTTGCTCCTGTTCGCACACAAAAGCGCTTCACCGCGCTGATTTCTGATAATCTGCATGGTTTCCTCGTCTGACAATGACATATATTTCTGTACTGCAAAGGCTTCGTCCTCCTCAAGCTGCAGGATAAATTTAATACGGGAATTGTTTATAACTCCTTTGCCGTATTTTCCGTCATCAAGCGAAAAGAAATCGCCAATATCCTGTGTTGCTGCAATCGCCGCACCGCCATAGCCGCGGATTACCTTGAATATCTCCAAAACATAATCCGCTGCCAGCCTGTTTGAGCCTGCTCCGATCAGCGTCCACAGCTCGTCCAAAAAAATGAACTTTTTCTGAATACGGCTTTCTTTCGCTTTTTCCCACACAAAATCAAGCGCCATAAACATTCCGAGCGGTTTTAAGTGGTCGGTCATCTCAGAAATATCAAGAACAATATATTTATTATTCAGGTCAACATTCGTCTCGCCGCCGAAACTGGACATAGAACCTACCGCAAACTTCTCAATCATAAGCGCAAGCGTTTTTGTTTCGTCGCGCGAGAGCAGCTCATTATATAAATCCTTAAGTGCAGGCATCTTCTTGAACCTCCCTGCTGCATCAAACAGAGATCTGTTATCAAAATCTATCCCGAATGCCTTGTATGTCCTGATAACTGCGCTGTCAAGCAAATTCAGTTCATCCTGCGTAATATCAGCCTTTATAAGCGAGAAAAATATCATCAGCTTTTGCAGCTTTTCCGCAAGCACAGAGTCGCTCCTCTCATCATCTTTTATTTCATAATCGGTTGAAATGCTTGCTTTGCGGATTTCCATAATATTGATACAGTCCTTTGACGACGGGGCAATGCGGATATATTTCCCTCCGATTGCACGGCATGAGTCGGCAAACTCGTGTCCCTTAATCGGCGCTAATATAAACACCTGTGTTCCCTGAAGTCTTAACCGCAGTGCCATAAGCTGCATTAAAAAGGTCTTGCCTGCACCCGACATTCCCAATATACAGCCGTTTGCATTGGAGTATTTATCACTATCGAAAATATCCAGAATGGCTACCGAGCTGTTATATTTATTCAATCCCAGAAATATGCCGTCCTGATCATAAATCTCAAAGGACGAAAACGGGAATGCCGCAGCAAGCGCATCGGTCAGCACATTACGTCTGCTTTTACGTTCAATATCCGCATCAAGCGACAGCGTCGGCAGCATCGACAAAAAGCATTGCTCGTGCTTATAGTCCGCACGCTTTACAATCATGCTCATGGACGCACAAAGAGTCATAACGCTGCTTGCATGACTTTCCAGATCCTCTGCATTATCTGCCGTCACCTCTATTACAGTCGTCATGTAGTAGAAATCCTGTCCGCCGCGGTTCATGCCCTCCTTCAGGTAAAAACCCGCTGATATTGCACTGTCCAATTCCTCATAATCCTGACGTGTATCGCCCACCTCGCGCATACGGCTGCGGTTTAACATTGTTTTCTGGGATATACGCGCCAATATTTTATCTCTTGGCATCCTTTTGAATGTAAAACTGATACCAATATTGTCACCCGCCTCCACCAGCGGCGACAGCCACGCACCCTCTGTTTTGGTGCGATAACCATATCCCGCCACATACAAGTACGTATGATACACTCCGTCAACCACGATATAGTCCCTACTGCCGTTATCCACCGAGGACGGTGCCAGAAGGTCAGCTGCTGTTGTTTCTCCTGTCCAAAACTCAGGCAGTTCTTCTGTGTCCTTTACGAAATACCCCTTGACTTTATCAAAAAACGAAGCTCCGGAGTTCTCCTTTTCCCCCGGCGCAAAATCATTATCATTATTAAAGCTTATTTTTGCCACTTCTTACTCCTCCCTTTCATGCACAGCGCCCAGCATTTCCTCCGTTATACTGCCGGGCGGGATATACCGCGAGCTATTTTTGTTGATTAGCTGATGAAACAGGTCTATCAGCATTCCATTGTCGCAGTTAATCACCTCAAGTCCGCACTGCATAAGATATTTCTGAGCCTTATATACCTCGTCCGAAAGCGCGCGGACAACATCAGAAAAATCATATTTTCCCGAAAATGCCGCCGGTGTGTATTCAAACACCATAAAGAAGCGCTTTTTTACTGCCGCGTTATCGGAAAGTCCTTTTACAAACGCCGCCTCATCAGCGATCATATTTTTGCATAGTTCGTTTTGTTCCATATCCAACCGTCCGTTCAGGCTCTTTAAGTATGCGTCAATATCAGCCTTCTGTGTTACTGCCATGATTTGTATTTTGTCCGGTGCAATTTTTAAGTATGAAGCAAAATTGAAGATGATATTTTCCTGCTCCACCTCGCTTTTTAAGTAAAAATTTACAGGCAATACTTCAACGATTTTGACATATCTGCCGTCTTTTAACAGTACCGTCCCGCTTTTTATATCCCGGATTGGCAGCCACTCCTGTGTACTGCCCTCATAATATTTTCCTGCTTCCCTTTTCAAGCACTTCACCCCGATACTCATATATTCTTTTGTTTTTATACCATTGCCATATGCTTTTTGCAAACAACGACAGGCAGTCGTCATTCACTCCCATCAGCGCCATTCCACCCGTTGGAATGGCAAACACCGCAGCAATGATTATCTTCCATGTCAAACCGCCCGGAAAGAACGCAAAAGAAAGGTATATAAAAGGCAGGGACAAAATCCCTGCCTCAATCACATTCCTTATTCCGAACAAGCCTGCTATTTTTCCGCTGTCCTCAAAATTTGAGGGAATATAGTACTCCATAAATGCCTCCAAGAAAAGACTTGTCGAAGCAAGTCTTTTAACAATTATTTCTTTAAACCTCCGATATAAAATGTTTTTCCCAAAGGTTCGAGAACCTTCAAGATCGTACTTAAATTTGGTGTTACAGTACCCTTTTCCATTCTTGCAATTATAGGCTGCTTAACTCCGCTTAGTTCTTCAAGATTTCTTTACGTAATTCTCTGTTCCTGACGAACCTTTACAAGCTCTCCTATTATTGCAACTCTTAAATCACTTTCGGCAATTTTCTCCGGTGTAAAGACTTCTTTTCTGATATCAGACCATTTGTGTACTATCGAAGTATTTTTATTCTTCAAGGTCGCTCCTTTCTAAGAAATCCTTTAACTCTCGCTTGACCTGTTCAATTTCGCGTACAGGCGTTTTCTTTACAAAATGGTGAAGTAATACAAACCTTCCGCCAACAATTCCGGCAAATAAAATACGTTTACGAATAGATCTCAATTCCCATATAAACTATACTTTAAAGTTATCATTTTGTCAATCCTTTAAATAATTTTTTAGTTATCTACCATACCGCCCAGAACGGTCCACCGGCGGAAGCTGTGCCGCGCGCTTCATTTAAGATTATTGACATGTCCCATGCCTGTTGCGACCGCTTACAACTTGCCGGATCCGCAACCAGTATTTTGCCGTCTTGGGTTATTCCTCTAAGCACGATAAAATGACCATTTGATGTGAAATGGCCTTTTGCCATAATTGCAATCACCAG
>CAMFCK010000049.1 GCA_945948775.1 uncultured Clostridia bacterium | reverse complement strand
TATCACGGAAAATCATATCACAAATACGATGTTATAGATTATGAACATATAGACCCGGATTTTGGAACAGATGAGGATTTTGTAAATTTGTGCGATGCGGCGCATAAAATGGGAATGAAGGTAATGCTCGATATTTCATTCACCCATTGTTCCAGTGACAATAAGTTTTGGAAGTCTGTTTGCGAATACAAAGAAAAATCAAAATATTACAGTTGGTTTAACATATATGAAAATAAACATGGAGAGCTTCTATATGAAACTTTTGCATACGAAAAAGGAATGCCGAAATTTAACACGGAAAATTTTAGGGTGATTGAGTATTTTTGCAATAACGTTATAAAGTATTGGATGAAAAAATGCGGAGTGGATGCATGGAGGATTGACGTTGCGAATGAGATAAGCGATGATCTTTTGATTAAAGTAAAAAACGTTATGCACGATATAAATCCCGAAGCATATATGGTTGGAGAAATTTGGCATAATGCAGTTGACTGGATTTCAAAAAAACGTCTTGACGGCGTAACTAATTACGGACTTTCAAGGGCGATACTTTCATTTGTGTGCTCGAAGGAGCATAATGTAAAGGAGTTCAAAAACAGCATAAATGCGTTAATTCATTCATATTCGCCGTGTCAGCTTTCGATGTGCATGACGCTTTTGGATTCTCACGACACCCCCCGATTAAGATATATGTGTGAAAACGATATGGATAAGTTTAAGCTCGCGCTGTTTCTTCTGATGACTTTTTTCGGTACCCCATCGCTTTATTACGGAACAGAAAAGTATATGGACGGGGCAGGCGACCCCGATTGCAGAAGATTTGTTGATTGGAATGCTACTTCTAAAGAAATGGATGATATTTTCAATATTATATCTCTGTTCATAAATCTACGCAGAGAATATCCCGCACTTGCAAACGAAGGGGATTTTATATTTGAAAATTCAGATGATAATTTGCTTGTTTATTCAAGGCAAACGAAAGATGAAAAATTGTATTGTGTTATAAATGCAAAAGAATATGACATATACAGTCATCTGTATTTTGCACACGGAAAAAAATATATAAATATTATAAACGGCGATGAAATCGCGCCGGATATACAAATGCACAGGCTTGGATTTATGATCCTTAAAGAACTGTAGTTGGAAGCGCGGACATAATCTTGGATTGTCGGTATAAACAGTCCAAGTTATGTCTGCACTCCGTCTCACTGTAACCGCTAAAATCGGGTGTAAAACCGCATTAATATCATCGACTGTATAAATCTTGTTATATGTTCCAGATAACCTCACAATCACCGTTTTCGCTTATCAATATCTTATGTATCAGTATATTACATACAGCCTTTCTTTCTTCGTAACTTGCCGTTTTCCATTTTTTTGACAGATTAATAACACCGATAATCTCGCTTTCTTCATTTTCAAGCACATCAATTTTTGATAAAATATCATCTTTTTCTCGCGCAAGCCTCTTTGCCTTTTCATTTAAAAGATTAATCATATCTGTTTGAATGGCATCATTCATTAGTAGATTTACAAGCTTTTCCTGCTCTTTCTTTATCTCACTGATACGATTTTTGAGAAGATTTATCTGATTGGAATTATCCGTTGATATTTTTTTACGGGTACATTTTAAAGTTTCTATTTTTTCGGAAACAAGCTCATATACCATCTCCTCCAAGCTATCAGCATACACCGGCTTTTTTATACCTTTGCAGATACGATTGTGAGATTTGCCTGTGCAGCTAAAATATCTCGTTTGAGAGCCATCCTTTCGTTTTCCGCCCTTTGTAACTGTCATTGTTCGCCCGCAGCTTTGGCAAACAATTTTACCGCCGAGCCAACTTGTAGAATTACTTATAGTGTTTCCTATCTGCTTGTTTTTTTCAAGCTTTTTTTGACAATTGAGCCAAGTGTCAGAGGTTATAACACCTTCGTGTGACATAACTACAGCTTTCATATCAGACCAATCGTCTGTAGAATGCTTGGTTTTTCCGTAAATCTGTAATCCGTGAACACCATTAAATTCTGAGATATCACTTATAATATTTGTATTATGCTTTAACAGATACTCATAAACATCATTATCCGCTTTGACATAAATAGGATTTTTCAAAATTGTAGATAATTTCCCTGTTGACCAGCTTCCGTTCGTAGGCATAATATCATTTGCGGTAAGACTATCCATAAGTCTGCGAAGTGTTATTCCCGGAACAGAATACGCATCAAAAATATATTTTAACTGTTCAATTTCTTCAGGTACAGGGCATAGCTTTTTTGTCTTAATATTATGAATAATCGTATCTGTCAAGGTGAAACCGTATGGTTGTCTGCCGCCCATATAGAACCCCATTTCACTTCGGTGAGCATAGGCTTGTGTCACACGTTCAATAATGCTTTGTCTTTCAAATTCTGCAAAAATCATAAGTATTTTGACAATCATTTCCCCATAAGGACTTGATGTATCAAATAGTTCCTGTGAGCTTATGAATTTTACTTTGTATTTCTTTAGGGTGTTCAATATGTTCACGAAATCAGACAAACTTCTGCTTATTCTGTCAAGTCGGTAAACAATGATTTTGCTTATTTTTCCACGCTCGACTTGTCGCATCATTTTCTGAAACCCGTCACGGTCAACATTACCACCCGAAAAGCCGTTGTCAACAAATGTCACGATTTTTTCTGTCTGCTCATCAGGCTTTATCATTGCTTTGCAATATTCAAGCTGTGTTTCACAGGAAATACTGTTTTCACGTTCAACGGATTTTCGTGCATACAGAGCAATAGACATACGATTTCACCTCCTTTGCTCTGTTTTTCCGTCTGTTTACTTTTGCGTGAAAATCTTGTATAATGCTTCAACTATCTCATTTTCAGCCTGTTCTTTCTCCTCCTCAGTTAAAAGTACGGTATTTTTTATATTATATGTATTATTCTTTTCGTCTGTAAATTCTGACATAACTATTCAACCTCCCTTTTCCATATTCTATGCAACATCAACTTGTACTTATATCGAACCGCATACCGAAATATTACTTTCATCGAAACCAGATTTGCTATTTACAATTTTAAGCCCTTTTCCGCACTGTAATTGCAGGTTTTACTTTACTGTAATCAGAAAATGATAGGCAAACGTCATGGTCAATATTGCTGTCATATAACTTTGCTCGAGTTATATAGGGTAAAAAATCATCTATCGTTGCGCTAATATATATTCTTATGACAAAATAACATATAAAGAAAAAAGACGTTTCCTCGTATCACTACATACTTGGAGAACGTCTCTTTTGCTGTCATTTGGCTATGCCCCGCTTTGGTGTAAGTGCGGCAATGCTATGACAGTTTTGAAAATTTTCCGCAAAGACGCACCTTTAATTGGAATTTTTCGAAAGTATTTCTCGTATGCTTGAAGCCTTTTGCACTTATCCATAATCGGATTTTCTAAATCAATTGAAGGTGTTTAACTAATAAAACTGCATATTTTTTTCAGGGCTTCCCCTTGTTTTACTATGCCTGTTTTTAATTGCTTTCTATTTTATCACATTTTCTGCCTTTCGCAATTTCCTATAAGACAAAAAAAGAGGAGCTATAAGCTCCTCCTCATGTATTACGCACCCATCTTAGCCAACTTCAATGCAAGCTGAGATTTCTTTCTTGCAGCATTGTTTTTGTGCAGAATGCCCTGCTTAACGCCCTGATCAAGCTTCTTTACTGCATCGTTGAAAAGAACCTTTGCATTTGCCGCGTCGTTATTCTCAACAGCAGCTTCAAACTTCTTAACGGCAGTCTTCAAAGCAGTCTTGTGCATTTGGTTTATCAAAGTCTTCTTTTTGATAACAAGCAGACGCTTTTTTGCAGATTTAATGTTAGGCATTTTGTTCACCTCCGAATAATTAATACATAATACCCGAATATTTTAGCACAAATTTATATTAATTGCAAGTGTTTTTTTATATTTTTTCAAAAAAATCGAAAAAAATTATTCTCGTTTCTTTCTCAGCATCGCTCCCGGAACAACCGGCTCCTTCATAACAAGCCGTATTGTCATAGCCGCATGGTTTGCGACCTCCACAGGCGCGCCGTTCTCATCGGTCATTCCTCTTGCGTTTTGCGTAAAAAACGGTCTTTGCGGCTGCATTATCTCAATTTCATCATCCGCAAAAAATCTGTTTCGCTGGCTTATCGTTGCGGTTTTACTGTCTGCATCATAATCCGTCACAATTCCGATCAAATCATAATCCCGTATATATGAGCTGTCCGTATATACCTGCTCGTTGCCGTCCGGTCTGCCGAAATAAAATCCGGTTGTATATGGACGATGGCTCACCTTACATAACTCATCAAGCTGAGTTTTATCGAACACGTACCCGTCCGGATCGTCAAAATACCTGTCAATTTCCTCGCGGTAAGCCTTCACAACCGTTGCAAGATAATATGAGGTTTTCACTCTTCCCTCAATTTTGAAGCTTGTTATGCCGCTTTTCACAAGCTCAGGAATATGTGCGATCATGCACAAATCCTTTGAATTAAAGATAAAGCTGCCGCGTTCATTCTCAAATACCGGCATATACTCGCCCGGGCGCGTTTCCTCTACTAAAGCGTAATTCCAGCGGCAGGGATGCGCACATGCGCCGAGATTTGCGTCACGCGCCGTCATATAATTTGAAAGCAGGCATCTGCCCGAATAAGAAATACACATTGCGCCGTGAACAAACGCCTCTATCTCAATCTCCGGCGGAGTTTTTGCGCGTATTTCCCCGATTTCGGCAAGACTCATTTCCCGCGCAAGCACTACTCTCTTTGCACCCATTTCATGCCACACGCACGCTGAGCGGTAATTTACGTTATTAGCCTGTGTACTGATATGAATATCAAGCTCAGGCGCAGTTTTTCTCAGTATATCAAATATTCCCAGATCTGCCGCCAAAACAGCGTCAAAGCCAAGCGGTCGTATTTCCCTTACATATTCCTCAAAATCTGCAATATCACTGTTATGCGGCAGAATATTTGCGGTAAGATACACCTTTTTTCCGCGCGAATGCGCAAATTCTATACCCTCGCGCATTTCATCAAGAGTAAAATTTTCTGCCGCAACACGCAGACTGTAGGCTTCTCCGCCGATATAAACCGCGTCTGCGCCGTATTCAATTGCAGCTTTCAGCTTTTCAAGACTGCCGCCCGGTGCGAGCAGTTCCGGTTTTTTCATAGCTTTGCCTGCACTCCTTCCATAATTGCTCCGCAAGCTGTTTTTTTATAGTTCTTAAATATTCCGCACCCCGTGTTTGAGTTGAATAATTCAATAACTGCCGCCTGCTCCGGCGAAACTCCTCTTAACAATTGCCAAGGCATGTCCCCGCTGCAAGATAAAGCTTCTCCATATATAAAATCCTTTTACTTTTTCACTGCAACCGTCACACCGTCACCCAACGGCAACAGAACACATTCAAGCTCGCCGCGCTGCATCTGCGCCGCAATAAAATGCCGCAGCCGCTTTACTATAGTAATCTTACGTCTTATTACATGTTCATCATCGGCGGTCATGCCCTTATAAAGCACGTTATCCGCAATAAGAATTCCGCCTTTTGTCAGAAGGCGTATACAGTCGTTCAGCATATGTATATAATGCGCCTTCGGGCCGTCAAGAAAAATCAAATCATATTCGCCTGTAAGCGCAGGCACAGCCTCCTTTGCATCGCAGCATCTTACCGTTATGCGGCTGCTCTCGCCCGCACGTTCAATATTCCGTCTTGCACGCTCTGCCGTTTCAGCGTCCCATTCAAGCGTCAGGATACTGCCGTCTTTATCAAGCTTTTGTGCCATAAGAAGTGCGGAATAGCCTATTGCACAGCCGACCTCAAGCACATGCTTAGGTCTTTTTATTTCGCACAGCACCGACAAAAGCCGCGCCGTTTCCGGCTGAACTACCGGAATTTCCTCCCGCGCTGCTTCCTCCTCAAGCTCCTTTAAAATTCCGCTGTGCGGCGGTATTCCAGCTCTTATAAAATCGGTTATATACGGATATACGATCGCGTCCTTATCATATTCAATCATTAAACAAATCCCCGCAAAGCTCCATTACCTTTTCATAAACCTCGTCATACCTACCGCCGGCAACAGAGACACCGCTTGCCATAGCGTGTCCGCCGCCGCCGAGCTTCAGCGCCAACGCACCTACGTCATACCTGCCGTTAGAACGGAAGGATATCTTTATCCGTCCCTCTGTCTCGCGCACAGATACCGCAATCTCTGCCCCCTCAGTCATCCGTGCAATATTTACAATATCTCCGGTATCGCGTTCATCAATGCCAAATTGTTCAAATTCCGCTTTTTTTACTGCAACTATAGCAAGCCTGCCGTCAAAGCAGGTGCGGATTCTGCTCATAATATAGCCCTTAAAATGCATCGCCTTTTCCGTTTCCGTATCGAACAGCATACGCGAAAGATAGGCATTGTCAACTCCCTGCTCCAGCAAAGCCGCAGTTATACGCATTGTTTGCGGACTGACATTGGAATATTTGAAGCTTCCCGTATCAGAGGCTATTGCAATAAACAGATTTTCAGCAATCTCTTTATCCATTTCAGTCCCAAGCGCGCCTATAAGCTCATATAGTATCTCTCCCGTTGCCGAAGCGTCTGC
>CAMFCK010000048.1 GCA_945948775.1 uncultured Clostridia bacterium | reverse complement strand
CATTTTATTTATCCCAACTATTGACAAAGAGCCTAATTTTCTTTTGTCTGCGGCGGTATTATCTTTCCATAATTTTGCCGCATGCGATCTTTTCGCCGGAATTGCCCGCCGACTGTGTTGTGAAATCATCAGGCTGTCGGTGTATAATAACCACCTTCCCGATAACATCATCAAGCGTAAACCTGTCGGTCAGCACGCTCATATATGCATAGCCACTGTTCCCAAAAAGCGGCGGCAGATCCCCTGCATGATACGGGTGCTGCATACCAGTGGGATTATAGTGACCGTCTGCATCGGCAAATAAATCCTCGCTGTTTCCGGTGCAGCTTGAACCGTTATGAACGTGAAAGGCGAATATTCCGAACCTTTCCTTGTCCGGAAGTCCGTAGATATCAGCAGTGACAAGGACGCCCCTTGTCACCGCACGAAAAGATACCGTTCCTTTTATATCGGGATAGCGTTCGCTGCCCCATACAAATGCCACAGCCTGCCGCGGCTGAAATCTTCTGCGATTCATAAGCATAACCTCCGGTATCATAATATGCCGGAGCAGCATAAATTGCCCGCAGTTTTTACAGCTTACTCAATTATCCCGTATTTTACCTTTACCCTGTCAAGCTTTTCAATCATTGGCGGTGCGGCAAACCACAGGAAAAACACAGTCGACGCCGCATGTATCAAATCAAATGGCAATCCCATAGCATAGGCTGAAATAAACATCGCCGCGTCAGGCTTTGCCTGCCACATAATTACAGACGCCGGATTCATGATTCCACCATATATAACAAGTACGGCAAGTCCTCCGAAAATACACAATGAACCTCTTGTTTTGCGAAGCAGCCCCTTTTTAAACAAAATACCGGCTGCAAATCCGATTATGCCAAATGCGAACATCTGCCAAGGCGTCCATGGTCCCTGTCCGAAAAAGAAATTCGACACAAAGGCTGTGACAGCTCCCACCAGAAATCCTGTTTCCGCGCCGAAGCATACCCCGGCTATTATCACTACCGCCGCTACAGGCTTAAACTGCGGCAGCATGAAGAAGGCGGCGCGCCCGGCAACACCTACCGCACACAGTACGCTTATTATAACAAGCTCACGCGCCTGCGGCTTTCTTCCTTCAAACGTCATTGCAAATGGCAGCATTGTTTCTAAAATAATAATCAGGCTGATAAAATAATATTTTCTGTCATCAAAAAAATAAATTCCTGCAAATATAGTCAGCGGAACGGCAAGCAATACCGCCGCAAGTCCTGCAAGCGTTCGCCCCGTCAGCCTGCGTTTTTCCGGCTTCTGTACCGTACAGACTGCACCATCAAGCGTTTTCTGCGGTATCAGACAGCTAATGCTGATTCCAAGAAATATTATCGACAGAAGCTGCAATAAAATATTTTGCTGCTCGCCGGAAGTATTCAGCATAAAAGCGATCGTCAGCACAAACAGAACTGCAAATATTATCCCGGTGAAAAATCCGGGCACAGAGCTTGTGTTTTCTTTTTGTACTGCAATATCGGATTGTTGCTCAATATTTGAATTATGCGGCTTATTTTGAACCTTTTTTTGCTCCAGCTTACCGCCGAACGCCAGAATAATATCTTCAGCCAGAATAGCCTCAGGCAGTATTTGTCTTGCCATGCGGTTCGCCGCGGTGGTATAAAAGCATTTACCTGCAAAAAATTCTCTCGGTTCTGCCTCGCTTACAATTTTACCGTCAAAAAACATCGCGCAGCGGTCTGCGTATTCAGCACAAAATTCAATGTCATGCGACACCATGACTATCGTTACACCGGACGCTTTCAACTCCAGCAGTATTTGCGCAAATTTTTGCTTAAAAACAGCGTCCATTCCTTTTGTCGGCTCGTCCAGCAAAAGAATTTTTGGCTTTAACAAAAGAATTTTGGCAAGGGCAGCTCTTTGCTGCTCTCCCCCCGAAAGATCATACGGATGTCTGTTTAAAAGCTCACAGATACCGCAGACCTCAGCAGCCTCGCTTATTCTATCTTCCCTTTCCTCCTGCGGGATTTTTTTGTCGGAAAAGATATCGCAAAGGTCAAGATACACAGTTTTTTTCACAAACAACGTCTGCGGATTCTGCGGCAATATGCCTATCAAGCCGTCATATAAATCATTTACTGCTGTTATAGGTATTCCGTTTATTGTTACTTCTCCGCGATAAGGTGTATTAAGACCGCCTATAATGGACAGCGCTGTGGTTTTGCCGGTCCCGTTGCCGCCGACAATCGCATATAATTCTCCTCTGCCAATTTCTGCTGAAAGACCGCGCACCGCATCCGGCAGATTTTTTTCATATCTGAACCATACGTTTTTCAGAGATATAGCTGTATCGCATAATTTATAATCAATTTTGCCGTTCCTGATCAAGGCTTTTTCCGGTTTAGTTTCTTCTGCCTTATTCTTGAGCCATTTTCTTCCCTCGCGTACCGTAACAGGACATTCTCCGTCTGTACCTATACCGGCAAAAACCCTCATCGCCGTCGGCAAGGCGTCAAACATTCCGTTTTTCAGTTCCTTAAGCCTTTTGCCGGTTTTATTTGGTTTATCATCAGCGATAATCCGTCCCCTATCCATAACTATAATGCGGTCAGATATAGCGAATACCTCTTCTAACCGCTGCTCAGTCATAATGATCGTTGTACCAAGTTCCCGGTTTATTCTTGAAACTGCTTCAAGAAAATCCTGCGCCGCAATAGGTTCAAGCTGACCGGTCGGCTCGTCCAAAATCAGCACAGTCGGCTGCATTACAATAACGGACGCCAAATTCAAAAGCTGTTTCTGTCCGCCGGAAAGCTCATCCACGCTCTTGTCAAACCACGTCTGTATGCCGAAAAATGACGCCATCTCAGCAACTCTTGAGCGGATTTCCGGCGTTTGTATGCCAAGGCTTTCAAGACCGAAGGCAAGCTCATGCCATACCTTATCGGTTACAATCTGATTATCAGGATTCTGCATTACAAATCCAATCTTTTCACTCTGCTCCCTAAAATCAATATCAGCAATATTTTTCCCCTCAAAGTATATCTCGCCGCTCCTGGCTCCATACGGTGATACACATGGCTTCAGCTGTCTTAACAGCGTGGATTTTCCGCAGCCGGATTGTCCGCATATTGTTACAAACTCACCCTCATGCACGCTGAAAGATATGCCGTCAAGCGCAGGCGTGACGGCGGCAGGATATTGAAATGTCAGGTTCTCAGCTCTATAGCTTTCCACCTGCTCACCTCCCAGAGCTCTATCGCAGCAGGCATTATGCACAGCATGAAATATGCGGCAAGAATGCTGAGTGTATAAACCGGCATATAATGCCATTGCACCGAGGGAAAATATCTGAAATACAGTCCGCCTGCAAGCCTGCCTGAGGTAATATACATGCAAAGCACAATAATGTATGTCACGGCAAGCCTGTCCCTCTTTTCAAAGGTAAAAACCGAAAAAGCGCTTCTGCCCGGCAGTCCGTAACCTCGGCTTTTCATGCTGTCTGCTGTTTCGATAGAATTTTCAAGCGCCCATGTAACCATAACAGACAATATTGCAACAGCATTTTTGCTTCGTCTTAAAATATTTCCCCTCTGCACATCTCGCCCTACACATCTCTGTGCCTGCATAATTATGTGAAGCTGCTCTTTAAATCTCGGAACAAGCCTCAGCACCATTGACAATATTAATGATAAGGACGGTATTATCTTTCCGAACAGATATATGAATTTATCACTTGTCATAATCTTATTGTAGCATGAAAACCAGCAAATCACCGACACAAGCATAGCCGACGCAGCGGCTCCGTAAATAACCGATTCAAGCGTCAGAGGATTTCCGCCAGGAAGATAGGCAAGCACAGTAATGCCTTCATGGTTAAACGCCATATTTATCAGCACCGCAGCCGCCAGCATTGGCATAAGAAACAGTAAATTGAACTTGACCGCCTTTTTGCCGTTAAGCATCACAGAATAGGCAAAGCTGCACACAAACGATATAACTAAGCACGCAGGATGCATCAGAAACATAGCAAACGCAATTACTGCCGTAAAATACAGAAAATTTACCGCCGGATGATAGTTTTTAAATTCGTTCATGCTCTTATTCCTCCGGTGCGGCATAATTCTCGCCCACGTCTGCTCCCAAATCGCAGGTATATACCCACTCCACCTTATCTCCTGCTTTAAGCTGATATTTTGAGCAGCCATAATTCGGGAACCGGCCGTTTACCCTGTACATCCATCCGGAAAGCTCGCCGCAGTCATATTCATAAAGATTGCCAATGCCTTCTATATATGCGCTGTCATACACAGGTGTGTTTTCAAATTCCAGATGGATTTTATTTTTTTTCATTTCACGCAGCAGAAGATTAAAAACGCTTTCTCCCTCATAGAATACAACAGTCTGCTCTGCAAAGATCACACCGTCTTGGGGAACAAGCTCAAGCTTTTCAGCATCAAGCTTTTCAATATTATTAAGTATTGTGTCGCATCTGACCGAAAGCGTACAGTTAAGCTCCTTATCCGTAACGTCTTCACTCTGCACTTGGTCGGGTGGCTGCTCTGCCTGTACAGCCGGCTCGGTCTGATACCGATCTTTTTCTGCAGCCTTATCATTATTCGACGCATTCTGCGCGGAATACGCATTTTCAGTCTTAGGCTGCGGTGTACCGCTTTGTATATCTGATGTATTAGGTGCGTCCTGCTTCTCTGTTTCTGCCGTTTCTTCTTTCTCCGCCTTTTCCAAAGCCTGCATTGCAGACGGCTCAGGCGAGTTCTGCTCCGCTGTGCTCGTTACGGATTCACTTTCATACAGCTTAGGCGAATTTCCTCCCTGACGGAAGGCAAAGATCAAAGCCAGTATAATCAATATAAAGGCTGTCAGCTTGTATTTATGCTTTTTCAAAAAGCTCATAGCAACTCTGCCTTTCCTAACATATTAAACAGCATTTGCGCCACCTGTGCTCTTGTTATCGGTGTTTTAGGCGCTATTTCAATCTCGCTGTCATCCAGAATGCCGGATCCATAGCAGAAAGCAAGCGTGTCTGCCGCCCAGTCGGAAACCTTTACATAATCGGTAAAGCCTGCAAGTATATCCCTCACCCCAGAAGCCTACATATCGGTATTCATTCCGCACAAGCCGGCTGCTCTTGCAGTCATTGCCGCAGCCTCCTCTCGCGTGATGGTTCCTATCGGATTAAACTCGCTGTCAGATACTCCGCTTACAATCCCGTAATAATATGCAGTATTTATATAGTCGAAAAACCAAGCCTCATTCGATATATCTGCAAACGGACTGTCATATTTGACCGGCAGACCGAGTCCTTTTACAATAATAACCGCAAATTCAGCGCGTGTCATAGCCGCATCAGGCTCAAAATCAGTATCCGTCTTTCCGTTAATGATTCCGCGTGCTGCAAGATCGTCAATCGCCGACCGATTTTCATGCGCGCTTATATCGGAAAATGTGCGTCCGGAAAATTTTATTTCATTATAATGTACATCTGCATTCTTATTCGGCAATCCAAATGAATTATCCTCTGTCAACACCTGATATGAAATATTGTCGCTTATTCGGTAAAGACTGTCTGCTCCGCAAAGCGCGCGCTTTGCGGCAATAATTCCGTACAACCCCTGCTCCGTTGCCATCTGATTAACGCTGTCCGCATCCTTTGTATGGAGAAATCCGCTGCCTTTTTTATAGAAGCTGAGTACGTTATCAAGCACCGTATTACCTTTTTTTACAAACCGTTCGTCATCAAGAGGTATACCAAGCTCGCATAAGGCGACCAAGACCTGAACGGCGCTTTCCGCATTTTCACCGTCCCTGTTTTCAAATCCGCCCTCTTCATTCTGCATTTCAGATAGTCTTAAAAGAGCCTTTTTAGTTGCAGCTGTCACATCGGCTCTGTCCTGATATCTTGCAAGCGCAGCAAGCGCCATGCCGGTAATGTCCGCATCAGGTTCAGCCGATTCTCCCGCTTTTGCTGACAATGACCAGCCCCCGTCAGCAAGCTGACTGTCTAAAATATATTGTATATACATTTCTCTTGATGCCTGTACAGACGCCTCCTTATTCTCCGCAACGGCATAACCGCCGCAGTCCAGCGCTATCAGCGCCCATATAGGGCCGTTTAACCCCTGACATACAGTTTTTTCATAATCGCCGAGGGGAATCAAAAAATTATATCCGGCTACATTTTCCGGATTTTTTCCAATAGCAGTCAGCGCGATAATCAGCCTGGAATATTCAGTATATTTTTTATCGGACAGCACTCCGCCGCAGGCTTTTGTATATTGCTCCACAGCGTTATAATAGCTGCTGTAATACTCAGCCGGTATATCGGCGCCGCTGCCTGCCAGTCCGAAAACAGCCCATTCTCCGCCTATAGAGCCGACCTGCGGACTTCTTACGTTTTTGTATATCACATCCGCCGTATCCGCAATTATACTGTCAAGATCATAGTCCCGATAATCTGCAGAAGCGATACCCGGTGCCGAAACCAATATGCATACTGAAAATAATAATGTTAAAATCCTTTTCATTTTTATCACCTAAACAGCATTATACCAAATTCCGCAAAAAAATACAATACAGACTTTTTATATAATGACTGCCGAATAATCAAAAAATGTTGTCACTATGCGACACATAAATATTTTTTGATTATTATGCTGCAAGGTTTTTTGAATAAA